>JACCLJ010000101.1 GCA_013425425.1 Microcaldota archaeon | reverse complement strand
GAACGGCAATGAAGTTGCTATCCTCTCCTGGTATTCGATGATGTTGGCCTCCATAAGGATGTCGTTCACGTCCTTCTCCGAGAATAATCTCCTCCCCTTCCCTGCCTGGATGCGGTGATAGTCCGCAAGCAGCACGCCCATCAGGTCCCGCGTGGGTTTCGTGAGGTAAATCTTCGGCCTCGCTTTTTTCGAATAAACGTGCGGCGTGTATCCGCTGTGGTCAAGATGCGCATGCGACACGGTTATCGCTTCGATCCTCTTCAGCTCGCTGTCATCCAGGAGCGGAAATTCAACCTGGTCAGCCAGCTTTATGCCGCAGTCCAGCATGAGGTTCCTTTTCCCTTCCTCAAGAAGAACGCAGCTCCTTCCGACTTCTCCCGCGCCTCCGTAAAATGTCAATCTCATAATCATCACTTAAGTCCTAATCTTTTTCTCGTCTCCTTGCTTATCCTTTCCGGGGTCCATGGAGGGTCGAAGACCACCCTCACATCGAAATCCGCGCCCTTTATCCCGTCCAGCTTCTTCTTCACTTCGTCAAGCATGTAATTCACGAGAGGGCACATTGGCGTTGTGAACGTCATCTCGATGTAAAACTGCTCCTTGCCGTCCTTTTTGCCTTTCTTTTCGACCTTGTAAACCAGGCCCAGGTCGACTATGCTTATTCCCAGCTCGGGGTCCATGACCTCGCCAAGCATTTTCATTACTTCTTCCTTTGCAACCATGATACCATCATTCTGCAGTATTCTTATAAACATTTTGAGATATACCTTCTTTAATAAGGTGAGGTGACCGTGATGAAAGAGATAACCATCGTGACAAACAACGAAGTTGGTTCGCTGGCCGCAATTGCGGAGGTGCTCGGGGGCGTTGGCGTCAATATCGAAGCTATCTCGGCGTACGGCCGGGACAACGAGGCGATATTCCGGGTCATAACGAACGATTACACGACCGCAGTAAAATCCCTTTCAAAGCTTCCCACTGTAAAGAGGGTAAAGGAAGCCGATGTCCTCATAGTCAAGCTCATGAACCGCCCTGGCGAGCTGGGCAAGATGACAAGGAGGCTTTCAAACCGGGGAGTCAACCTGGAAAGCCTTTACATCGTGAGCAGAAAGCAGGATTTCACGGAAGTCGCGGTCAAGCCCCAGGAAAACCAGTTCCCCCTGGCAAAGGAGATACTCGGAATAAAATAAATAAAATAAAAAAATTACTCCTGGACCGGCCTGTAGCCGTTTATGCTCTTTACCAGTACGCTCTTCGTGTCCAGCTCCATCGTTTCTCCAAAGTAGAGAACGGTTTCGCTGCCACCCTCGAGAAGCTTGACTGCCGACTTGTTCTGGTGTATGACATCCCTGTTCGGGCCGGTCATCTCGGCAAGTATCGAGCTTATCTTGTACTCCTTTCCGTCAAGATAGAGCGTATCATACTCGCTGAATTCCGCCTCGAACGGCTCGCCGCCCTCTTCCGCCCTGTCCGTTATCTCGAATGTGACGGTAAGCCGGGAGCATGTTGCTATTGAGCTGTCGGAGCTCACTTCATTGTCAAGCGAAACGTCCGGAAGCACCTCGACCGAATAGCCCTCATCCACCGGCTTGCCAAGATCGCTCTTTGCGCTTCCGCCTGAGGTTACGTTGTATGTAACGTACGCCTGGCTCTCGGTCGCCTTGATGAGCATCAAGTCGACGGTGTATCTTCCGACCGTAACCGTAGTGCTTTCAAGATCCGTAAGAAGTATCCTCTTTGTTGCCCTTGTTCCGTCTTCGTTGAGTACGCTCAGCGAAAGCAGCGCCTTGCCCGTTGCGTTCCAGTCGTCTACGGAAACCCCGTTTTCGCATGTGCCATAGCGGCAGACTCCTATAAGCTGCGCATCTATGAATGCGTTTTCGATGCCGTCCGTATAAAGGCTTCCACCCGCCTGGATTTCGATGGTTTTCGTCCCGAACACGTAATTCCTTCCGTCATCCGAAACGACATTCTTCAGGGTGACCTTATCCCCTTCATCGCTTACGGTCATGTTGTCGACAACCCACTTCTCGTCGACTCCGGAATTTGCAATCATAATCTCGTCGCCGATGTTCATTCCCATCGCGCAACCAGAAGTTTCGCTGCAGCGTTTCTGCGACTCGCCCATGTCATAGCCCCAGCCCGAAGCCGCCTTGACGTTCGCCCTTGCCTTCTCTATCTTCGTGCAGCTGTTCTGCGGAGCGTCGGTTTCGCTGTCGGTTGCAGCATCGTTCGGCGTTGTCCCGTTGCTGGCACACCTACCCAGCGCAGCGCCTGCAATAAGAACCCCTCCTGCAAGCAGGTATGGTGCCAAAGCGCTTCTCGCCTTCGGCTCTTTCTTTTCATGCTTTTCTGCAATATTCCTCTCGTGTTCCAGCTTTTTCCCCTCACCCATCACATATCACCTGTTGTTAACGTTGTTGTCTAGAAGTGTATTTATACCAAAACATTTTTAAACATTCCCCCAAACACTTCACCCAATAATATTTATTCCTTAACGTCAATATAGGGGCGAGGGCGTTCTATGATCAAACCGTCAATGCGCAGCGAGCTGGTCTCCTATCCGATACGGGACATCGTCGTGGAGGCCAAAAGGCTCGAGAAGCAGGGCATAAAGATGGCCTACCTGAACATCGGGGACCCGGCCCCGTTCGGCTTCAGGCCGCCGAAGCACGTCACGGACGCGGTTATAGAGGCGGCACGGCAGAACTATTCCGCATACGCGCCTTCAGAAGGCGACCCGGAGCTGAGAAAGGAGATAGCGAAATGCGAAGGTGTCGGGGAGGGCGACGTTTTCGTGACTGCCGGCCTGAGCGAGGGCATAGACTTCCTCTTCCAGGCGCTTGTCGACCCGGGCAGGAACATACTGCTTCCTCTTCCGGCTTATCCGCTATATTCGACAAAGCAGCGGCTGAGCTACGGGCCATTGGACTTCTACGGATGTGATGAGAACTACGAGCCGAATATCGACGACCTGAGGAAGAAGATTTCTCCATACACCCGCGCAATCCTCGTTATCAACCCCAACAACCCAACAGGCAAGGTCTATTCGAGAAAGACGCTCGAAAAGATAGTGGATGTTGCCGGGGAGTACAAGCTTCCGATAATAGCGGATGACGCATACGAGCATATCATTCTTGACGAGAGCGATTACGTGAACATGAGGAAAATACACAAGGACGTGCCAATCGTCTCGGGCAACTCCCTTTCCAAAAACTTCATCTACCCGGGCGCCCGCGTCGGCTACGTCGCATTCCACGGCAATTGGGGCGAGGAGATAAAGGATGCGATGCAGCGCCTGTGCAACCAGCGGCTTTCAGTCAATTGGGAGATGCAGCGCGGATACATCGCAGCATTGCGCGGCCCGATGGACCACGTGAAAGCCTTCAACGCGGAACTGCGGAAGCGGCGCGACGTGCTGATGAGGCGCGTTGGCGAAATCGAAGGCCTCCACGTCGTCAAGCCTGGCGGAGCCTTCTATGCGTTCGTAAAAGTAGAGAGCAACAGATGGAAGAGCGACTGGGAATTCGCACGCGCATTATTGAAAAAAGGAGTCGTTGTCGTTCCGGGCTCTGGCTTCGGCCCCGTGGGCAACATCTATTTCAGGATGGTTTTCCTGCCAAGCGTCGAGCAGTTGAATGGCGCCTTTGATAAAATAGAGGAAATGATGAAAGGGAAATGACAATGGATTTGTGAGTTCTGTTTTTCGCTTCTAGTCTACTCGACATCTTTGGCGGTTACATCCGTATTTGCATTCTTCTTATCCTTCTTTTTCTCCGCAACTCCGCCGTCTTCGACATCCCTGATTACAACCGACCCGTACTTCAGCGGTTCATCAGCAGTGCTTTTAACATCGGCTTTCTTTCCTGCGCATCCAAGCAAAGCGGCGCCAAGCAGCGCAGCTCCAACATATTTTCCAAAAATAGAACATTGCGGATTTTCGCGTTTCTTTATTTCCTTTCCTGCCACGCCCTTTAGTTTCATGACTCATTATTTAACACTGAATAATATTTAAACACACATGTCATTTCTTCTTTTTCTTTAATACCGGCTTCGGCGGCAGAGCCTTGGGCTTCCCTTTCTGCGCAGGCGCTTCCTCTTCCTCCTCTTCCGGAGCTTCCTCTTCGGGCTCCTCTTCGCTCCTTGGCTTCGGAGACTCGGCCTCCACGGGTATCTCGACCGCGCCCATCTTTCTCTTTGCAATCTCCTCTTTCATTATCTCCTTGAAGATGGGCTGCCACCTCTCCCACGCATCGCTGAAATCGACCTTGCCCTCCTCCTTCTCCATGGATGCGAGCAGCTTGTTCGCGGCCGTGTTAACCTTCAGCACGAAATCAAGCTCGATAAGCAGCTTGTCGCCAAGCAGTCTTTTCATCTTCTCTATCTCGTAGTACATCTTTCCCTTGAAGAATGCCTGAAGGATATACTGCTCCGGGGATATGCCTGTCTCCTCGCACCTTCTTGCAAGCGCGGGCGGTATGAATGCGATGTCAAGCTCTTTCTCAAGCTTTTCTATGTCGATCTTGTCGAAGTTGGCCATGCTCGCCTCGGGATTCCTGAGGAATTTGCATTCCCAGCTGCACTGGTCTATCGTCGCGCCCCTCCTGAACCTGAAAATCTCGACGAACTTCTTCTCCTCTATGTCGCTTTCATATTCGAAGCCCAAGACACGATATACCCTTCCCCTTCTTCCGAACCTTATCTTCTTCAGGAAGGAATACCTGTCGGTTGCATACATCGAAGCAGCGGGTATGCCGAAAACAAGCTCGAGCCTGTCCTGGACGTCGCGGAGCGATTCCGCGTGCAGGTTGTAGAGCAGGAAGACACCCGGCTGGGTGTTGAGCAGGTTGATTATGCCCTGCACTGCCGTGCGCGAACGCACCTCGTTGATTATGATGGCGGCATCTCCCATCCTCAACAGCGCATTCGCCATTGCGACAAGGTCAAGCTCCGTCGTGTGCGTTTCCTCCATCTCGCCTGCGGTAACACGCGCAGCGCCGATGTGGAAACCCCTCTTCCTGAACGCCCTCACCGGGATTTCCTCGATATCCTGTATCGGTATGATTCTTCTCCTCGTTCCTATAGCTGCAACCTTCGCTGCGGTGAACGCCGTCTTTCCTACGCCTTTCAGGCCAAGCACGGCCTCGCTGCATCCGAGCGAAACAAGCACGTCGTCATATCCCGCGAAGAACGGGCTCATGGAATAGTAATCGAGATACTGCGAATACGTGAACGGCTCCTCCTTCATTATACGCAGGGCGCCCTGCAATTCGCCGAAGGTCGCAGGAGGCCTCTGGAGGTGGCATCTCATCGTGAGCCTTTTCAGCACGACGTCCAGGATGGGGTTCGCATCGTCGAATTTCCTTATGCCGCCCGTCGTCCTGACGATGTTCTTGAACGCCCTTTCGAGCAGGTCGCGGTTGTACCTGAAAAGCGTGTGGCATATTCCGAATTTCGCATGCTCTATGTACAAAGGCGAATTTTCGCTGTCAATGTAGATATCGGTCACGTTGTCCTTGTCAAGCGCAAGATTCTCTATGTGCGTACCCAGCCCCACGACCCATGCCGCGCACTCGCGCCCCATGGCCATTGCCTGCTGTGGCGTTATCGGAATGGCGTCTATCACCGCCTTGTCCATGAAATACTGCCTGTACTCTCTCGTCTTCAGATTCATCAGTATTTCCCATTTCGAATCCTCGAAAGACTCCTTGAACTGCTCGTTTATCGTCGCTTTCAGCAATCTGCTCAGGTTGTCCGGCAGCACCTCTATCGGCGGATTCTTCTGAACGTAAAGATAAGCCTCCGCTCCCGGCACTTCGTAAACCTGCACCTCTATGCCGAACGGAAGGGTGTAGTGCGCCTCGGGATCCTTCAGTGGCTTTGCATTTGAAGGAATGCCGAGAACCAGGGAAGGCACGAAGTACAGGCTTTTCAGCCCGGTGAGCGAAAGGAATGCCGCCCGCAGATCCCCGGTTTCCTTTACCAGATGATAAAGCTTCGTTACGGTGAACCTTTTGAGCACCCCGGCGATCCAGCCCTTGAACGTTGCATAACCCTTCAGGTATATCGACCTTTCGGGCTGGGGTTCGTCATAGTCCGCCAGGTCTTTCTCCGCTATCAGCGGATTCAGGAAGACGTATTCGTAAAACCTCTTCAGCACCGTTCTCCTGTTGTGGAACTGGGGGTCCTGCTCCATGCCGTAAATATCCGCCTTCAGAAGTATCGTTTCAAGCTGCCTTATGAATGCCGCATACTCGGTAAGCACCGCCGTTTTTTCCTCGTCAAGCTCTACGACTATCTCTTCCTCATATCTTATCGTTTTTATCGGCTTTTCCGTAGTCGACAAATCCTTGAGGTGGAAATTGATGAATTCGGGGGAAGCGAATTCGTACGGGCATTTTGCGAGGTCCACGACCGCTCTGGTGCCTTCAAGATACAGGTTGCACATGCCCCCTACTTCTCGGATATCTTTTTTAAACCTAACACGCAAAATCCTTTTCTACGGGCTCGTAGCTCAGCTCGAAGCGAAGCATGCTTCGCATGTTTCAGTACGCTTCGCTTCCTGAAATGGACAGAGCGACGCTCTCCTAGAAACTCTTTCGGGTTGCCTAAAGAGTTTCATCAGAAAGGAGAAAGGCGAAGGTCGTATTGAACTTTCGTTCAATTCCCTCCGCCCCCTATAGGCGAAGGTCGCGAGTTCAAATCTCGCCGGGCCCGTTTTTGTTTACAAAAAGGGGCGTTCTGAACGTTTCGACGTTCAGACAGAGCCCGTTTTTAATATTTTCTCTTCTATATCAATCATGGAAAAGATGCCGATAGCCGTCCTCGCATCCGGGCGCGGAAGTAATTTCCTTGCGATAATCGAGGCGATAAAGCGCGGCGAGTGCGCTGCGAATATCGAGGTGTTCATCACCGACAATCCGCAGGCAAAGGCAATCGATATCGCGAAAGCGAACCGCATCCCGGCGGAGATAATCGACAGGAAAAAAATCCCGGACCGCGTAAAGTTCGACCTCGAGATAAAAAAAGCGCTCGACAAATACGAGGTTCAACTCGTAGTCCTCGCGGGCTACATGCGCATTATAGTCTCAAGGGAGCTGCTGGACGCATACAAATACAGGATAATAAACATCCATCCTTCCTTGCTGCCTGCATTCAAGGGAAGCACGCATGCCCAGCACGAGGCATTCGACTACGGCTGCAGGGTTTCAGGCTTGACAATCCATTTCGTTACAGACGATGTGGACGGCGGACCCGTCATCTATCAGGAGGCGGTGGACCTGGGCAGCTGCAAAACAGGAGACGAAGTTGCTGAATTGATAATCAGGCACGAGCACAAGGCATATCCGAAAATCGTGGATTCATTCGCAAAGGGAAAATACGAAATGCGCGGAAAAAGAGTCGTTTATATACCGCGAAAACCGTAGGAATATATTTATAAAGTTTCAATTGCTATGGGTAGCATTCGATATTCGACCAGGTGATATGTATGGTGAAGTATCTAGTGGCGCGACAGCTTTCAGGAAGAAAGGTAATTACGAACGAAGGAGAGGATTTCGGAAGACTTATTGACCTTAACGTCAACGAGATAACGGGCAAGATAGAAAGCCTCGTCATCGAGCCGAACCCCGACAACGAGATCGCAGAGAAGCTCAGGAAGGAAGACGGCTCGGTCCAGATATCCTACGAAAGCGTCCTCGCAGTCGGCGACTACATCATCGTTGACAAGAGGAACATGAATTACTGATTCTTTTTATGGAATCTTATATCGCAGGTACGGACGAAGCGGGCCGCGGGCCCGTTATCGGCCCTCTTGTTGTCTGCTGCGCCTATTGCAAGCGTGAGCACGAGAAAAAGCTCAACCAGCTCTGCAAAAAGGATTCGAAGCAGCTTTCTCCATCGCAGAGGGAATCGATACTTGCCGAGCTTAAGAAATTCTGCGAATTCAAGTGGGTGGAGATAAGCGCCGCGGACCTCAACGGCCTGATGTCGAGAATGTCCCTTAACGACATCGAGGCGAAAGTCATGGCCGCACTCGGGTCAAAGCTGAAGAATGCAGAGCTCATGATAGACATGCCAGACCGCTATGGCCGCACGTTCAGGAAGCGCATGGAGAAGTTCGGCTGCACGAAGTTCGAGGCCGAGCACAAGGCCGATGAGAAGTACCCCATAGTCGCTGCGGCTTCCATATGCGCGAAGGTCGTGCGCGACGAGAAGATAGAGAAGATAAAAGCGCAGGTCGGATTCGATTTCGGAAGCGGCTATCCCAGCGATGAAAGGACGCGGGATGCATTGAGGAACAGGGATTCGCTTGCAAAGCTGAAGCCGTTCATACGCACGAAGTGGAAAACCCTGGAGACGGTTACGCAGAAAAAGCTTTTCGAGGGGGAGTAAAAATGGGAAAAGTAACCGTTGTAAACGAAAATGTCACGTTCGAGGTTGAGGATGGCGAGCGGCTCCTCCCGTTTTTCAAGGAGCACACCGCGATGCTTTTCGGCTGCGAGAAGGGCAGGTGCGGAATATGCATCTGCACGGTCCTGAAAGGCATGGAGAACCTGAACGAGAAATCCCAGCAGGAGATAGCATTTTTGCATTCGAAAAACGCCTATCCCGGCCAGAGGCTTGCCTGCCTTCTGAGGATAAAGCATGGTGAAGTCGAGATAGAGTACTGATTTTTAAAGGATGGATTCCTAATAATTTATATTCGCGCAAATCGCCAAGGCGATTTTTAGCACGAGGTGAGCGCAATGATAAAACTCGAATTGGATAGAAAGAAGAAGGGCATATGGGTGCGGGAGCCTGCGGACGTAACGTCTTTGCAGAACGGATTCTACGGAAGCATGGAGCACGGAAATATACTGCTTACGCCGGAAGAGGTCCTTTACGTAATGGATATAAGGAACGGCCGATGCTTCGACGAAGCGGGCAACACCTATACGTTCAACGATACTGCCCTTTTTTTCCTGAAAAACAAAAAGCTTCTCGCGCGCTATCTCACATACAAGGACTGGAGGGACAAGGGGCTCATCGCAAGATATGCGGAAGAAGCGGAAGGATGCTATGGCCGCACGAGCCTGAAGAAATACAAGGGAGGCAAGCTCGAGCTGGACAAATTCGCAATAGACGGCATTTTCTTCGAAGACGACCTCCTTACGATAGTGGACGACGAAGCCGCGGGAAAGGAGCTTTACGAGCGCTACTGGCTCGGCCAGTTCGGCACATACAAAGCAGCGCACCGCGGGCGGATTTCCAAGCTGGATATTTTCGAGACGATTTTCCTGGTGAAGCAGGGAAAACTTCATCTGAAGAATGCGAAACTCAGCGCTGTCGAAAGCGCGGCGAATGAGCGGATAAAATATTTCGAGGACATGTATGCGGTTTATGAGGACTGGAGGCAGCGCGGGTATGTAGTGAAGACGGGCTTCAAGTTCGGGACGCATTTCAGGATTTATTTCCCGGGCGCTTCGCCGATAAAGGAGGGCGACGAGTGGATGCATTCACGGCATGTCATACACGTATTCTCAAGGAAGAACAAGCTGCTCATCTCGGAATGGGCGCGCGCAATACGCGTTGCGCACAGCGTGAAGAAGACGTTCATCCTCGGCCTGCCGGGCAAGAAGGGAAAGATAAAGGTGAATCCGAAAAGGCCCAGGCTCGACTTTCTGCTTTATCACAGGAAGAAGGACGGGATAGAAACCCCGAAGACGGGAGCTCCGCGCTATCTGATGTATTCGCTTACGGAAGACGAATACATAGGAGGAGAGGAGCTTGCCAGGGCACTGGAGGAATGCAAATACTTCGGCCTTGAGATGATGATGGCGATAAGCGACAGGGAATCGAGCGTCACGTATTACCTGATAACGCAAATATCGCTTCCGGGAAGCGATTACGATTACTACGAGATAGAATGGACGCAGCCATAGCAACCAAAAGCGTTTAATACAGTTTCGTGCAATAATGCTACGGTGGCGTTATGAACATGAAACCGCTTTTGGTTCTGCTTCTGCTTTCCGGGTTCAGCTGTGCAATTATCCTTTCCGGAGATGCCGGCGAGGAATGGTCAAAGAACAAGTCGCAGGAGATGTGCGCACGCTCTGACGTGGCCGGCGTTTATATCTGCCTTGGAAACACGGTAGACGTCGTCTGGAAGGACACTAGCAAAGGCAGCACTTTCTACAGGCCTGACGGACGGGACATGGAATGCCAGCCCCTGGAACCCACTGAGATGGGAGCGGAATGCATGCAACTCATGATGCCGAATTACTGCACGCTTAGCGATAACGTATGCGGCGAGAGGCCGCCGGAGGAATTCCCTGGAGGCGAAACCGAGGAAACTCCGCCGCAGCAGCCTCCTGCGGAAACACCACCCGCTGAACCGCCGCCTTCCCAACTGCCAACACAACCGCCTGTAGAGCAGGGCGTAGTGATAACCGGGCCGCAGGTCGGTGCAGGGACGGGAGCGACAACCACGACAACCGAAGGAACGCTCAGCAATCTCGTACTGGTTGTTTTCGCGCTTGCGGTAATCGCGCTGATCGTGCTTTATTTCGTATTCAGAAGGACGACAAGGCACTGACTGCTATTCCTTTCCTATCGCCTTGCCGCGTATCAGCAGGTGCTTCATTTCCTCTTTTTCCTTTCTGCCTAGGTTCATCCCGTCTATCTGACGGAGCCTGTTCGCATAATGCCTGTAAGCCTTCACCGCTGCCGCATACGCATCCCTTGCGTGCGTATCCACCATCCCCCGCCCTATCTCCTTCTTCTCTTCAACGGAAATGACCTTCTGCGGGACGAACAGCGGAGCGTTGAACCTTGCGGCTATCTTATTCACGAATTTCGGCGGGGGATTCACATCGGTTGCAATCACCGAAGGCGTGCCAGTATCCGAAATCACCTTGACAATCCTCTCATGGCTCGCCTCCTTCTCAACCCCGCATGCGACCAGCTCACCATGAAGGTTCAGCAGGGCATAGCCGGTTTTTATCCCCGCGTCTATGCCGACAATCAGATGCAACAAATCACTCCTGCATTTCCTGTTTCCTGAAAACAAGCTCCTGCCTTGCGTAAACCTTGCTGTCCGCAGGAATGTTAGCATTCACGATGACGCCGGAGTTTATCCAGCACCGCGGCCCTATCATCTTTCCTGGCATGGTGGACGAAAGCACGCCGAACTTCACCTCGTCGCCTATGATTGCGCCGAGCTTCCTCCTTCCCGTGTTCACCCATCCTCTCTCGGTAAACACGTTTATCACGCCCTCATCGAACCTGAAATTCGCAATCTGGGTTCCAGAGCCGAAATTCACGTTCTCCCCGATGATGCTGTCGCCCAGGTAGGAAAGGTGCTTCGCATTCACGCCGTCAAAAAGTATGCTTTCCTTGACCGTTGTCGCTCCGCCGAGGTGGCAGTTGCTTCCTATCGATACCGGGCCGCGTATGTATGCATTCGGCCCTATCACGCTGTTTTTCCCTATGTAAACGTCGCCTTCGATGTAGCTGTTTATTATCTTCGCGCCCTTCTCCATTATCACTTTCCCTTCTATGGTGGAATTGGAAATATCACCGCTCCTCGCCTCCATTCTGGAAAGCAGGTAGGCATTCGCGTCAAGAAGATGCCACGGATACCCGACATCCTGCCAGTAGCCGTCCACCTCCACCGCTTTAGCGCCCAAAAACAAATCGACTATCTCGTACTCGCCCCGTTCGGACTTCTTCAGCTTCCTTATCTCGCCGAAAACCGAAGGCTCCATGCAGTAAATCGAAAGGTTCGCAAGCTCGGTCTTCGGATTTTTCGGTTTCTCCTGGAACAGGCTCACCTTTCCGCCGGTTATCTCGACGATGCCGTATTCGTGCGGGTTTTTCACTTTCTTGACCGCGAGCGTGATCGTACCTTCGTGCTCCCGCATGACCCTCGCTATATTTTCGCTATCCGTTATTATGTCACCGGCAACCACGACGAACGTCCCGCTTATCTCCTTTTCAGCCGCAAGAATAGCGGCCGCAGTGCCCGTCTCGCTGCCCTGCTCGACAAAAACAAGCCTCATCCCGAGTTCGCTTTCCTTCCCTTTGAAATACTCGGTTATTTTCTCCTTGAGGTGCCTTACTATTATCACCGCTTCCTTTATGCCGGCGTTCTTGAGCGCGAGAAGAAGATGTTCCAGCATCGGCCTGCCTGCAACCGGCAGCATTACCTTTGGTCTCGTTTCCGTAAGCGGCCTCATCCTTTTGCCGTCTCCCGCTGCCATCACGACTGCCCGCATGTTATCCTCGGGATATATTCGCAGCGTTATTTTATAAATTTCTTCTTTTAAGTGATATCCATGAAAATCCTGAGCATGATGGGAAGGGAGATACTCGATTCGCGCGGCAACCCCACCGTAGAGGTGGAGATAATAGCCGGCAACGTCTTTGGAATCGCATCCGCGCCGAGCGGCGCTTCCACCGGCACGCACGAGGCGCTCGAGCTCCGCGACGGGGGAAGGGAATTTCTCGGCAAGGGCGTGCTCAAGGCGGTCGAAAACGTAAACAACATCATAGCCCCGGCGCTTATAGGGATGGATGCATCGGACCCGCGTGCCGTGGACCTGAAGATGCGCGAGCTCGACGGCACAAAGGACAAGAGCAGGCTTGGGGCCAATGCGATGGTTGCGACATCGATGGCGGTCTGGAGGACTGCCGCGGGCGTTGCAGGGCAGAACCTCTACGAGTATCTTGGCGGAAGGCTTCTCCCGAAGGCGATGTTCAACATAATCAACGGGGGAAAGCACGCGGGCAACAAGCTTTCGATACAGGAATTCATGATAATACCGGACGCCGCGAGGTTTGCGGACAGGCTGAGGATGGCGAGCGAAATCTATCACATCCTTGGCAACAGCCTTGCGAAGAAATACGGCCCGGCGGCAAGGAACGTGGGCGACGAGGGCGGCTATGCCCCGCAGGTGGAAAATACCAAGGAGGCTTTGGATGCGATAACCGCGGCGATAGAAGAAGCGGGATATGCAGACAGTTGCGACCTTGCGATTGATGCCGCTGCAAGCTCGTTCCACAAACAGGGCGTTTATAGCCTGGATGGCAAGGCAGTAAAGGAGGGAGACCTTATCGACTTCTACGAAGGCCTTGTCGGCACATACGGCAGGCTGGTGAGCATCGAGGATCCGTTTGACGAGGAGGATTTTGGCGCATTCGCGGCGCTCAAGAAGAGGATCGGCAACCGGGTGCAGATAGTGGGCGACGACCTCCTGGTCACGAATATTTCACGGATAAGAACCGCGATCGAGCATGATTCCGTAAGCGCGTTGCTGCTAAAGGTCAACCAGATAGGCACGGTTTCGGAAGCGCTTGAAGCGGTGGAATTCTGCAGGAAGAACGGGCTTAACATCGTGGTAAGCCACCGTTCGGGCGAAACCGAGGACAGCTTCATCGCCGATTTGGCGGTGGGCATAAATGCCGGCCAGATAAAGAGCGGCGCGCCGGCGCGCGGGGAGCGCACCGCAAAATACAACCAGCTTCTCAGAATAGAGGAAAGGGTAAGCATCGAAATGTAATCCTTTTTAAATTTGCATCAATAACATTAAGTCAGCTTCATACGAGAGTGAAAACCGATGGCAGGCAAAAAGCCGAGTCCGACAGACGCCAAGACATACCACCAGCTCGGCAACGATTATTACGAGAAGGGCGACTACGACCGCGCCATAGAGAACTACAACATGGCGATCCTTCTCAATCCCGTTTTCTCGGAGGCCTATTTCAACCGCGCGCTCAGCTACTACCAGCTGAAGAATTTCGAAAAATCCGTTTCGGATTATACGAAAGCGATAGAGCTCGACCCCCACAACCCGATAATCTACAATAACAGGGGCGACGCGTATTACCGCAAGCAGGATTTCCAGAGCGCCATAAAGGATTACGATAAGGCGATAAACCTCAATCCGAACTACCTCAAGGCATTCTACAACCGGGGGTTGTCCTACGCATCGATAGAGGAATACGAGAAGGCAACCGAAGATTTCTCAAAGGTGATAGAGCTTAAGCCGGATTTTGCGGAGGCATACCATCTGAGAGGGCTTGCGAAGGAGTATGCCGGAGAGATAACCAACGCCATCGTGGATTATGAAAAGGCATTGGAGCTGAATCCCGAGCTCACGGAAGCCAAGACCCATCTCGAAAGCGCACGCGCGAAGAAGGAGCAGGAGGGGAAGGGCGAGGGCGGCGAGGGAAAAGCGGGCGCGGACATAAAGATGCTCCAGAAGCCGAACATGACTTTTAACGATGTCGCCGGCATGAAGAAGATGAAGGAGGAGATCCGCGAGGCCATAGTCTATCCGATGATGAACCCGGACCTCGCGAGGAAATACGGAAAGCTCGGGGGAAGCGGAATACTGATGTACGGGCCTCCGGGATGCGGCAAAACTTTCATAGTCAAGGCAGCGGCCGGAGAATGCAAATCCGGCTTCATCAACGCAAAGCTGTCCGACCTTCTCGACATGTATGTCGGCAACACAGAAAAAAATATCCACAAGGTTTTCGAGCTTGCAAGGAAGAACTCGCCCTGCATCCTCTTCTTTGACGAAGTCGATGCAATCGGCGGCAGGAGGGACCAGCAGGAAGGCCA
>JACCLJ010000097.1 GCA_013425425.1 Microcaldota archaeon | reverse complement strand
CTCGACGCCGTCGCGTGTTTGGCGGGCGGCGAACCGAAGCCTTCGAAGGATTGCGGCTTCTGCTGCTGGGCCGAAAAGCTGAACGGCAAGGCGCGTACGCTGGAAGCGCATGAAGAAAACAGAGGGAGGAAGAACAACCTGCTCGATTTCGCCTGATATGCCGGTTTTAGCCGTAATACAGCTTTGCTACCCCGGAGACAAGGCAAACGATGCCTACGATGAAAAGTATCTCCCCGAGGTTGCCTGCTATCTTCCCCATCAGAAAAGACTTTTTCGTGCGCATTTCAAGTCTCCTGTTGATTTTTGTGCCCATTATGAGCACGCCTAAAACGATGAATGAGATGCCTGCTATCACGAGAGACATCATTTAATCCGCTTCCCTTGCCTGTTTTTCCCGATAGTTATTATATCCCGGCCATGCTTAAATTGGCATAACTTTTAAACGGCGCTGGCATGCATATATTTTTCCTAATCACTGTGGACTATTTCGGATGAAACCCCTGAAAGAAGCCTGTACTTACTGCCTTTTGGCGCACTTCTCGCCGTCGAAGCAGCCGTCTTTGCCGCAGTCGCAGAACCTTATTTCGTGGCTGTCATCTGGCGCGCAGCCGCAGCCGCCGATTCTGCAAAGGTCCGGGAAGTCCCCGGCGGACTTGCAGCACAAAGCCGTCTTTACGCTCCCGCCTGATTTCACGCATCCGTTCTCTTCAGTTTTCACCTCAGGCGCGGAGGCCAGAATCTTTATCACCGGCTTCATTGAATACTTGCCATTTCCCTGGCTGTGCACCGAGCTTGCGGCGTCGAAGTCAAGCGTGACGGTTGTCGTCCTGTTGCCGTGCACCTCGAAGCCGCCAGAGATTTTTATCTTTTCAGAGGGCATGGTAAGGTTGTATGCAACTCCTCCTATGGTCACCGAGGCCTTGTCAACGCTCAGCCTGACCTGGTTGTACCTGCCGGCTTCCAGCTCATTTTCCCCCAGATACTCGCTGACGTCCTTTATTGACAGGAGGTCGTATGTCTTCGGCCTTAAAACCACAGGAGTCCATCCCGCTTCGTCGCTGCCTTCGGATGCATGCACTTCCACAAGAGATACGGTGACTTCCACCTTTTCCGCGTTGCCGATGGGCTGGTCGGTTATACGCAGTATCAGCTTTCCCGTCCCTGAAAACAAGTCGGCATTCCCAGATCCGCCATTTCCGCCAGCGCCGTTATTCCCATCCGGCGGCGTTACGCATCCGCTTGTGAACAAGGCCATGGCCAGCAGAACGGGCAGAAGCATCCAGGCTTTCATGAATTATAATTTGCATCGTGCCTAATAAATAAGACAAAGTCGCGTTCCTGCAGACTCCTGCACCTACAGTTTCTTCACTACCACGCAGGTCACGTCGTCCTGCGGCTCGCCGAAGCGGCGCACGCCGTCCATGACTTCGTTGTATATGTCTTCGGCGCTGCCGTCTATGGACCTTCTCAGTGTTTTTTCAAGATGATTCGGGAAAAAGAACTCCTCGTGTTCGATGTGTGCTTCTGATGTATGCAGCTGAAGCGGCCGGCTGTGGTCTGAAAGGCCGTCGGTGTACAGAACGAGAACGTCCCCTCTGCCCATTATCCGCCTCTCGTTGACGACGTACCGCTCCTTGAACCCAAATATGGAAGGGCGGCGCGTAGTGTCGGCATGCATTTCAGAAGGCATCGTGCCGATTGGCGGGAAAACGACAAGCTGGTCGGCGCTGATATCCACGATAGTGTCATATTCCCTGGAAAACACCACTGGCGGCGGATGCGCCGCGGAGATGAACCTTAGCGTGCCGTCCTCCGCGACTTCCGCATAAACCATCGTGATGTACTTTTCGCCGCCCAGCGTCTCGTAAAAATCCGTATTTATCCTCTCGAGAAGATGCGGGGTGACCTCCCCGTTCATGTCAAGCTCGTAAGGGAGACCGAGCGTGAAAGTATGATGCAACATGCCGGCGAGCGCCGCATCTGTCATGCTGTGCCCCGATATGTCTGCAAGCAGTATTCCTGCCTTCTTCCCGGTGAGCCTGAGCTTTTCCGCAATCCCCGCATTCCCGGCGGCCTCCGCCCTTAGGATTCTCGCTCCCGGGCTGTACTTTTTGAAATCAAAGTAAGCGACGTGGTCCCCGCCAGCCTCCGTGCCGCTGAGTTGCATCGGGACGCCGTAAATGTCCATGCCTTCTATCTTTGGCATAGACTCCCTTCTAGGCACCATGCCGCGCGTGATTTTTAGCAGGTTGGCAACGTCGGCGTTGTGTTGTCTTTCAGTTCCCAGAAGCTCCTTTATACCTTCAAACTCGGGCCTGAGGGCCTCGTTTCTTCTTCCCAAACCGACCAGTCCCGGAAACCTGCCTTTGACTGCCCTGTAAACTTCTCCGCCATCACTGCGCCTATAATCCATTCTGAAACACCTGGCTTTTTCTGCATGCCGGATAGACTGGATAAAGGCATTTAATCTATTAAAGCAACATTACCACATGGAAATCCTGCCTGAGATAGCCGGGAGGAAGAGCCCGCTGCTTTTCGACGAGATATAAGACGAAAACACAAAAGGATAAATTGGCACTCTGCGAATATATTAACAGGGGATTTGTTTTTCGCAAAGGGTGGGGGCAATAGTTTCTTCGCTGAAGATAACGCTGGTTTGGGTATTCATCTTTTCCGTGGCAGCCTATTTCACCTATTTTTCGGCGCAGCCGACCGCAAAGATGACCGCGATTTCCAGCGAGGGCGGCGAGCCGCTCGCTGCCGGTGAGCCGCCGGCCGCGGAGCTGGCGTCTGCAGAGCCCGGAACGCAGGATTCCTGCAGGTACGATCTGGACGAATGCGGCAAGCAGCTCGATCTCAACAAAAAATACGTAAGCGAGCTCGTCGACATCGTCCTGAACAAAT
>JACCLJ010000056.1 GCA_013425425.1 Microcaldota archaeon | reverse complement strand
TATCTGGGCATCCTTGACCTGCCTTCCTCCTTCGGCCTCTCCGCGCAGCTGCCAGGCAATCTCAACCGCCTGCTTTACGCCCGTAGCGCCTACCGGATGGCCCGCAGCCTTCAGCCCGCCGCTCGTATTCACAACGATGTCCCCGCCGAACGTGGTCCGGCCTTCGAGCGACGCCCTTCCGCCCTCGCCCTTTTTGAAGAAACCCAAGTCCTCTATGGCCATTATCTCGGCGATCGTGAAACAGTCATGCACTTCGGCAAGGTCTATGTCCTTCGGCGAAACCTTCGCCTGCTGGTATGCCTTTTCCGCAGCTATCTTCGTCGCCTTCAGCTCGGTGATGCGTTCCCGCGCGCTGAGCGATATGGTATCGCTCGCCTGTGCGCTCGCGACTATCTCAACCGGTTTTTTCACATAGCTGGCGGCCAGTTCGAGCGGTGCAAGCACCAGCGCCGCGGCCCCGTCCGTTATCGGCGAGCAGTCGAATACGTGAAGCGGGTCAGCGACCATCTTCGAATTCAGGACGGTATCTATAGTAATCTCCTTCTGGTATTGGGCATATCTGTTTTTCGCCCCGTGCCTGTGGTTCTTTACAGCAACGGAAGCGAGCATCTCGCTGGTTGTTCCATATTCAGTCATGTGCCTCCTTGCCATCAGCGCGTATAACCCCGGGAAAGTCGCGCCAAGGAACAATTCCCATTCCTGGTCGCCTGCGCCTCCGAGCGCGTCGCTGACCTCCTCCGTGCTCAGGTCGGTCATCTTCTCCACCCCGCCTACGACTACGATGTCATGCATGCCGGATGCGACCGCCAGTATGCCCTGCCTCAATGCAAGCGAACCGGATGCGCACGCGCCCTCCACCCTCGTAATCGGTATCGGGTTAAGGCCCATGTAATCCCCGATAAGCGCCCCCACGTGCTCCTGGCCGACAAGCCTTCCGGAAGCCATTGTGCCGACGTAGCCGGCATCTATCTTCTCTCCGGATATGCCGGCATCCGTAATCGCCTTCAGGCCTGCCTGCACGACAAGGTTCCTGAAGCCCTGTTCCCAGTGCTCGCCGAATTCCGTCATGCCGGCTCCTATAATCGCAACTCTTCTCATAATTCTGACCTCTTATTGATGTGGACGACGATTCGTCCACAACAGTTGAGAAGCTTTGTGCTTCTCAACATTGACAAATAGTAAGCATGTGTTATTCTTGGCAAGGGGATAAAAATGTTGCGCCCGGGGCTTCGTCAATCGCTTAAAAACAAAAAAGAAAAAGGCGCGTTTATCCGCCCCGGTCCCTGAAATCGAGGTCTATTCCGCCGCCTATCCCGAGGATTATGTTGTAGACCGTCGCGGCTATCATCCCGAATATGAATGCGGCGATGCTGTTCACCACGAGCGCAATGACCGCAACCACGAAGAATATTATGAAACCAATGACCCCGCCGCCGAACGCGTCTACGGGGTTTTCGGAGGTTGCCATCCCAAGGATCATCAGGAGCAGCAAAAGCATGCTTCCCACTATAAGCATTATTATGCCGAGCACGAAGCTCCACACTGCAAGCAGCCTTCCGAGCGCAAATGCGCCTATGTGCGTAAGCGTTACTTTCAAAAAATCACCGCTTTCCATCTCGCCGTTTATATTTTTAAACCTCCATCGCCCTTATTATACCGCAACGATGACGACACTGTCCCAGGCCGAGCCGGTGGGCGATGACGACAAGAGTAGCTGCCGAGTTGCATTGCAACAACACCGTACAAACTTCGGTTGTTGCATGTTGAGAACTTCGTTCTCAACTGTTCAGAAACTTCGTTTCTGAAACATCCACCTACGCATATACGCCGTATAGACGAACGCCGCAGCAGAACCTTTATATTATATTTCGTAGTAATAGCTTTGAGAGGCAAATTTTCGAGGTGTGAGCATGAAACTTGTTGTAGAGGATGCCCCTATTCTTAAGGCGGCAATAGATTCCATAGTCAGTCTTGTTGAGGAGGGAGAGTTCGAACTGAAGCATGACGGCCTTCACCTGAAGGCGATGGACCCTTCGCAGATCTCCATGGTCTCATTCATAATGCCGAAATCCGCTTTCTCGGAATACAGCATACCCGAGGAGATGAGGATAGGCATGAACATGACGCAGCTTTCCAACGTCCTTTCCAGAGGCAAAAAGGGCGAGAAGGCAGAGCTCGGCATGGAAGACGGCAGGCTTGTCCTCAAATTCTATGCGGACAAGAGGAAGAAGACATTCAAGGTACCGCTCATCGAGGCGAGTGAAAAGCCGCAGAGGGAACCGAAGATAGAGTTCAAAAGCCAGGTAAGCATAAGGGCGGATGCATTCAAGGAGGCGCTGAAAGACGCGAGGCTCGTAAGTTCGCACGTGAGGCTTATCCTGGATCCCAAGGAATTCATTGTCGAGGTAAAGGGCGACAGCGGGGACGTGCGGGAACAGTTCGAGGTCGGCGGCAGCGAAGTCGTCGAGATAAAGACGGAAAACGGTGCAAGGGCGACATTCCCGCTCCAATATCTCGAGGATATGATGAAAGCAACCAGCGGCAGTTCCACGGTCACGCTCCATCTTGAGACGGACAAGCCGCTTAAGCTGGAATACGAAATGGAAGGCGCAAAGGTCACCTATTATCTGGCGCCGCGGATCGAGACCGATTAGGTGCGGTTTTGTTATAATACACATATTCTTAAACAGTTTCCACCTTAATTATGTTAAATCACACAAATCAAACAGCCTAGGTAAAAAAATGAAAGCGTTCAAATACACCGAAGAGCATCTTCCTTCATCCTACGAGAGGCAAGAGGAGATAGACGATGCGAAACAGGATGACGATTCGCTTCCATTCTTCTCCAGGGAGGTTCCAATCTCCTCCAAGAGGCATGAAGCCGCCGGCGCAATAGAGGTGGAATATTCATGGAACGAGTCCAAGACGCCGAGCATAAAGGTTGAACGGATGCTTTTCAACAGGAACGAACTCTTGGGCGACCTTTACAGGATAGACAAGAGAGATGGCACGGACAGGCTGGCGCTCGAGAAGGGCGGAAGGCTATACCTGTTCAGAAAAACTTCGGCAGAAGTGGCAAAGGCGCTCTACAACGCTTCCGGAAAGATACGGGACAGTGTTGAAAGAATTGTCGGTTACCTCAAAAGCCTTTTCGGCACCTTTTACGTAATCTCGGCGGTGGATGGGGATGGGTGGACCTTCGACAACAGGCTCGCCTCGGACCGCCTTAATCACATAGATTTCGCAAGGCTTAAACCCGGCCACAGAAAAAGGCTTACGGACCTTATCGTTGAAACGCTGTCTGCCCTCCATTCGCAGAATCTCGTTCTCGGCGGATTCACGCTCGATAATGTCCTCATACTGAACAACGAACTCAGGTTTACCGACCTGAGGAAGCTGCGGGCTTCAAGGAAGAAATCCTTCCCGGTCGAAGAGTTCAGGATGGTGCTGAGATACCTTCTGGGGATAGGGCTTGCCGAGAAAGAGGACATAACGGCAGCCGCGGTATACTACTCATCTGAAAACTGCGAAAGCTGCAGG
Source organism: Microcaldota archaeon (assembly GCA_013425425.1). Taxonomy (GTDB): domain Archaea; phylum Micrarchaeota; class Micrarchaeia; order Anstonellales; family Bilamarchaeaceae; genus JAVZJR01. The sequence continues at coordinate 7,180 of JACCLJ010000056.1, read as the reverse complement.
GAATGGTACGCCGACAAGTGCGGCAAAAAACCGAAAGACGAAGTTGCAATTGCCTCTAAAATAGAGCAGCTGAACTAGATCCTCTCAACGACGGTCGGCCCGTCAGATTCCTTATTTCTCGCAAGCCTGTAGCTTGCGGCAAAATCGGCGCCTATGAGCCCCTCCTCGTGCGTTATCACGAATGTCTGGTTTACGACCTGCGGCACCTTTAGCTGGAGCGTTTCCGAAAGCAGGCTTATGGCCTCCTTGTCAAGGTTGTGCGTAGGCTCATCCAGTATAAGCCAGCCGAGGTTGGAGGTGAGCACCGTCGCAAGGGCAACCCGCAGCGTCAGCGCCGCGCAGGCCCGTTCCCCGCCGCTCGCAACTGTTTCCAGAGGCTTCCATTCCCCCCGCTCGTGCACCTCGAAGACATAGTCCTTCTCCGTGACCTCGAGCCTGATGGCGGAATAATTCTTATATGGGTAGAATATCCCCCAAACCTCGTTCATCGCAGAGTTTATCGCCTCTATGAGATTCTTCCTCAGGTTGACCTGCGTATCCAGCAGTGCATTCCTGTAAATCTTCAGCTCCCCGGAAAGTTTTGACAGCCTTTCAGCCTCCCTGGCGCTTTCTTCGATTTCCACCATTCTTTTCCCCAGGGTGCTTTCCATATCGGAAACGACCGCCAGCTGCCTTTCCGCAGCAGCCTTCTCACCCTCGCCCTTCTGCTTTTTCATCCTCGTTTCCTCGAGTTTCGCCCTCGCATCCTCGTACGCCTTGGCGTCATAGTCCACCTTCCCCTTCTTCTCTGCGAGCTCCCCTTCCTTTTCCATGAGCAGTGCAAGCCTGCGCTTCCTTTCCACCATCGTGCCGTATTTCTCCGCTGCCATCATGAGCGTTTCATAGCGCCTTCTCCTATCGGAAACGTGCTCATCCCAGGTCTTCGCTTCCTTTTCCGCGGAATCAAGTTCGGCTTTGAGGGCGATTTTCCGTTTTTCCAGCGCCGCCCGGTCTTTCCTCTCCTTCAGGTATGCGCTCCTGCTTTCTGTTTTTGCCTCAATCCTCCTTATCCTGGTTTTAAGCGTATCCGTGCCATCCCTCACAGCCGGCAGCTCCGCATCTATCGCCCCCAACTGTTCGAGTTTCTTCGCAATCAGCGCCTTCCTCTCTTTTTTGATATGCTCGGCGCTTCCGGCATCGAGCTTGGTGCCGCAGAGCGGACAGTCCGCCATGCCCGGCTTTAATTTTGCAAGCATCTCGCCCATCTCGCCGATGTCCCCCTCCAGCGCCTTGCGCCCTGAAACCAGCTTAAGCGTCTTCCCCTCAAGCAACTTCAGTTCATCCTGCAGTGCACCGGCAGTTTTGCCGGCAAGAAGCGCCGCAAGCTCGGCATCAATCCGCTCGATTGCAGCCGCACGCTCCTCTTCGGTTTTCAACTGCGCGCTGAGCGAGGCGATCTCCGCGGCAGCCGAGGATTTTTTCGCCTGGAGCGCCTGCGCCTTCTCTTTTGTATCCAGAAGTTCCTTTCTCAGCGCTTCGACATCAACCCTTGCCTTCTCGCAGACCTCCGCGGTCACGGCAGGGTCGATTTCAGCCTTCAGGTTTTCAGCCATTCCGCGTATCTTCGTTATCTCCTTTTCGAGCTGCTCGTATTTTTCCCTGTTCTCCCGCAATGCGGCGTATCTCCCTTCCCTCTCCTTGAGCAATACGAGCTCCCTCCCGAGTTCCGCATCGAGTTTCTGCAGCCTGCCTTTCAGCTCGGCCGCCTCCCTCTTATATCTTTCAAGGTTTTCTCTGGTTTCGGCAACGATTTTCGGATCATGCTTCCCCTCGAACATCTTCCGCATGGATTCCATCCTGTTTATGACCGAAACTATATTGCCCCTCGCCAGTTCGAAGCGGTCAAGCCCGAGCAGGCGGTCCATCTCCCCCTTCCTCTCCCTCGGGTCCAGCGTTAGGAAATGGTCGATATTGTTCTGCTCGGAGTAAATCGCCCTGGTGAAAAGGTCGTAGTCTATCCCGATGAGCTGTTCGACATAAGAGCCGACTGCGGAAGAGCCGGTTTCGATAAGCGAGCCGTCCCTGAAAATCTCCGCCCGGGTTGCGGCCTTCTTCTCCTTCCTTTCTATCGCCCGCTCTATCCTGTACTGCTTTCCCTCCCAATCCATCGCAAGGATCACGGAAGCGCGTTCCTCGCTGAACCTCACGATGTCATCCAGTTTCACGCTCCTGCGCTCAAGCGCGGGGAAAGTGCCGAAAAGCGCGAAGCTTATGGCTTCCAGCACGCTGCTCTTTCCCCCGCCCATGATTCCGACAAGGAGGTTGGTGCCGCGGCTGAACTCAAGATACGTGTCTTTGTGCGAGCGCCAGTTCACGAGGCGGATAGACGTTATCATCGGATGATTATTGCATGAAAACCTTAATATCCTCTATGCTCTTTGCCTTGGAAACGGCAAGCCGCATCCCCGCGCTGCCCCGGAACCCCCTGAAGAACTGGGTTGCAACTAGTTTTGCATTGTTGACTTCAAGAAAATCGTTCCTGTTGCAGAGCGCCAGGTATTCGCGCAGCAATCCTTTCGCGTCTTCGATGCCTTCCGTCTTCTTTCCGCAGAAAATTCGTGGGTTCGAAAGCGCTGCCCTGCCTATCATAAATGCATCCGCGTATCCTTCCTTCACATACTTCCTACCGAGCGCAATCTCGTTTATGTCCCCATTCCCGACAACCGGAATCCCCGTGCGCTCGCGTATCTTTTTTATGGAATCCCAGTCCGCCTTTCCGGAATATCCCTGCTTCTCGGTCCTTCCATGCACTATGAGAAAATCAGCGCCCGCTTTCTCCATCGCTTTGCAGAATTCCAGCGTCTTTTCCATTTTCGGAAGAAGCCTCATCTTCACTGAAACCCGCAAGCCGCTCCGTTTCATCCTCGCGACCATCGCAGCGGCAAGTTTCGGCTTCTTCAATAATCTGCTTCCCGCTCCTCCCGCGGTCGTTCTTGGTGAAGGGCAGCCGCAGTTAAGGTCAAGCCATTTCACGAAAGGCAATGCATCCGTTATCCTCTCAACGGCAATCCCGAAATCCGCAGGCGCAGCCCCGAAGAGCTGAAGTCCCGCATTTTCTTTTTCAGCAACGCGGATATTTTCGAAATAGCTTTCGCTCCTTGTGATTGCGGTTGCGCTGACGAGCGGAACGAGCGAGCAGTCAGCACCGTATTTCCTGCAAAGAAGTCTGAAAGGCAGTTCCGTGAAGTCCGCCATCGGCGCGAGCATTGCCTTTCCCGGAAGTTCCGCAACCGTCATATTTATTAATTTGCGACGACAAAGTATTAATACGTGATGACAATGCCCTGAACTCCGGTTCAAGTCTTGCCATCATTTCGTGATGACAAGGTGTTGTGCCTGAATGGCGGACCATTCGCATTCCAACCTCATCAAGATGATGACAACGGTGATCTCTGAGCCAGTCCCTAAGCCTTCGGGCCACGGGCTGATCAAAATGCGCAAGCATTTTGGTCTGTTGCGATGCGAGAGCGTCGCAGCAAAGCGATGACGATTGACGTGCGGTCTGATTAAAATCTATTAGCCCGGCCAACATGGAAAGTAGTTAAATACTTTCTTGAAGTTTTAACGACATGAAAATCAGTAAGACGCTCTACGTCACGAATAGAGTTGCTTGGCGTAGGTGGCTCACAAAAGAGGGTAAGAGGGAAAAGGAAATCTGGCTTATTTATTACAAAAAATCGTCAGGCAATCCCAGAATTCCGTACAATGATGCAGTGGAAGAAGCACTTTGTTTTGGCTGGATAGACAGTACAGTCAAGGCCATTGACGAAGAGAGATTCGCCCAGCGTTTCACTCCAAGAAAGCCAACCAGCATACTATCCAGAATGAATAGGGAACGCGTTCGAAAATTGATTGATGAAAAGAGAATGACGCAGACGGGACTTGATGCAATAGCACACGCCTTTGACCCCGGTGAGAATGAAAATTTTACCATTGCTAAGGATATTATCGCGGCCATAAAAAAAGACCGCCTGGCTTGGATGAATTTTCAACAGTTGCCGGAGCGCTATAAGAGGATACGGATAGACTATATCGAACGCCTACGGTGCCACCGGAAAGAAGCATTCTGGAATAGCTTGCGATATTTCATAAAAATGACTGCGAAAAATAAGAGATTTGGCCTGATTACGGAATGATTCGGTATCGCATTTCCTAAGGAAACGCTCGGGAAACCCGAGCCCAAACTTATTTTTTATCCGTAGAGTGGCGAGAGACAATCTTTCTGATTAATTTTTGTTACCTGGGCGATGCGAGGATTACGGTTAGAACCGCTCACAGGAAGAAGTAATATATCATTCAGTAATGATTGACTGCGCTCTTTCGAACAGAAGGATTAGACGTAAATATTGATTTTGTTAGATGAAGATGTCAAAATGTACATAAGATAGGATAAGAATAGTAAGAATTACGGTGTAAAAACAAAGGTATATAAGCTTTATCTATCCTAAACAATAATCATTGATATGGTGAACAGTATGGCACAGGTTGAAATTAGTACTTCCGGTGGAACAAAAATTCTTGTGGAAGGAACAACTCAAGAAATTAATGCAATTGTCGACTATGTGAAAAGCAGAGAAACGACTTCTCATACGGGTGTAGTGGCAGAAAAATCCCCTCATAGAAAGAAGAATCTGACAGACCTCATTCTGGACTTGAAAGGGGAAGGTTTCTTCGATTCTCCCAAGAAAATTACTGAAGTAAAAAATGCACTCGACCAGAAGGCACATTTTTACCCTTTACCTAGCGTATCTACGCGCCTGATTAGATTAGTTAGGGGGGGAGAGCTAGGTCGAGTAAAAATGGAAAGTAAATGGGGATATGTCAAGAGATGATTATATGGCAGTAGCGAAAACGGCACCAGATGCCCTAAAACTTTTATGGGAAGAGGGATTTTTCAAGATAGGTCACAGTTACGATGAAACCATAGCAGAGTTATCTAAAAAAGGATACAACTTCTCATATAATGCGCTTAGGATGGCTATGTCAAGAGTGGATTTTCTGACAAAAAGTGGTGACCGAGGCAACAGCAAGTTTATTCAGAAATATCCATACCACGAGGATGATACACATGGAAAACCGTCTCAAAAAAATTGAACAGCTATTGGCCGAACATGAAAAAAGGCTACTGGCACTTGAGGGCGCTAGCACAGTTAATACCGAAGCGGCAAGCACACCTGAAAATGAAAGGCTAGCCATAACATTTGATGATAACGACAGACCGCGGTTCAATGTTGTACTCCCGAGTTCATCTAGAGAAGAGATACAGAGAACTGCGATACTTTTACTGCTACATGCAAAGAGAGAAAGTGAGGTTGAAATGAGCACTAAAAAAGTAAGCGCTCTTTTGTACCTCGCAGGAGTAGACACGACCGGGATTGACCATGCAACACAATCGCTTAAAGACCAAAAACCTGCACTTATAGCCTCAAAACCTGGAAAACGAACCATAATACTGACCCAACAGGGGGAAGAGGAAGCAATCAAATATGCAAAGCAATTGAAGCGGAAGTGATACGATGGAACAAATCATAAAAGAAAGCGAACGAATGTTCAAGCTTTTAGATGAAACAAAAACAGCTGTGGAAAAAGTAGTGAAGTACAAATCGCATCCAAAATATGTCGCTGAATATGAAAAAAGTCGAAGAGAATTAATCGCTGCTATAAAAATTGTTTTGGCAAAAATGCGGATGATTGAAAATGAAGATTTAGCCAGTAAAACCAAGACACTGGAACAGTACTTAAAAGAATTCCTAACTGAAAAAAGATACGAATCCAAAAGGCCGGTTATTGCTCAGATGGAAATGTTTAGAACAGACTTGAAAATTACCTTAGAAGGAGTGAAAATAAAACCTCGCATATTTGAAATACCAGTATCGATACCAATGACCGAGGCAAGAATCGATTTAGAAGAAGCAATTAGTGACTATGATAATGGGTGTTTCATATCAGCGTTAGTATTATGCAGAAGATCTTATGAGGGAGCACTTGTTGAGGCATATAAAGATATTGAAAAGCGCGAACCTGTAAAAGAACTGAATTGTAAAAATTGTAAGGCGATTATAAGAAAAGAGGCGTATCTTGGGATAGCAAATCTGCATGATTGGGCAATATCCAAAAGATTAGTTAATGATCGCCTAAAGTCATTTGGATTTTTGGTTTCTGAACTTGGATCTGGCGGAGCACATCCGCCAATGAAAGAATTTCCAAGAGACAGAGAAATTGCGAAACTGACGATTGCATCAGTAATTGCGTTATTAAATGACCTGTACTTGAACCTAGCGAAGCAGGAGAAAAAATAGAATTAGAAGTCGTTGCTGTAGACGAACGTTTAAGTTTGTTGGACGATGCAGTAACGGAGTATAAAAAATCCAAAATATATGGCTTTGACATGGTTAGCCCAAACAAAATATCAACCGGAGAGCAGATCCGAAATTTCTATTTATTAGGGGTATACTTTCTTTACAAGGCAAAGAGACACAGATTTTTTATGGAGGAAAATTCGGCAGCCTTCGATCATTTGAATAATATTTACCTAAGATGCTTGTTTCTTGGTTTGAGTGGAGAGTATTTACTAAAAGCATTATTTGTAAAAAACGGCTTTTCTTTAAAGATGGAAAAGAACCTAAAAGGGAAGGCTAGAGAGAATTTCAAATTAAAAAAACCTGCCGAAGCAATTAATGAAGATGACCATACTGTCGGATATAAAGAACTAATAAATTCACTTGGTTTACTATCTATACCCGCAGAAATACTCGAGGTTATAAGCCCAAAATTAGAGGAACTTAAAAAGTGGAGGGATGGTGCAGTACATAGTTTTCATCTCAAAAAATTACGTGAAAAAGATCTTGAAGAGGTGTATAAACTACTGGACAAGATTGAAGATCAGGTAAATCCCGACCTAAAATTATCTCCTTCGTTATATATTCAAGTATATCTGGATTATAAAGACGAAATCGGAGGGGTGCGTATAAACACTGTTATGCTTCAGGATAATATCACCTGCCGAGAAGAAGAAGCAAAACAAGAAATGTTTGATGTAGAAAGTTATTTTGCTAATTATTACGCACTCGAAGAGTCAAAAAATTGCAAGAAAAATATAGAAGAACATGTGATTAAGCAACTCCATACTCACGGATACATT
>JACCLJ010000051.1 GCA_013425425.1 Microcaldota archaeon | reverse complement strand
GACAAGGGGATGGCCTTGGGAACGGCATTGGCTTTGATGATGAGCATTACTGCATTGTCGCTTCCGGAAATGATGATACTGAGGTCGGTGCTGAAGGACAAACTGCTTGCGGTTTTCATAGGGATTCTGGCCGTTTCATTCGTGCTGGTCGGATTGCTGTTCAATGCTGTTGCCGGATAGTTTTTGTTTTGAGTATTAGGGATGTGTTTTCTTAGGAACTGCCCGACAGGCCGGAGGAGAAGGGGACGATTGCGGTAATTGTTGCGGACATACGCGGCGAGTAAAATTCCCTTTGCGAAAGCCCTTCGTGTTTATAATTCTTTTTAAAGCTACAGTAGTTGAATAAATGTGGTGTGTATGGAACCTAACCGCGGCAGAGGCAAAGGATTCTTGGATTCGGTTTTTGTTTCCGGCTCTTTTTTCGTTGTGTTCGGGCTTCTTATCCTGCTGGTAATCACGCCTCTTGCATCCGCTTCGCCGCCTTCCCTCAGCGATACCGCGGATCTCGAAGCATTCATGGACGGACTCATGGCAGACCAGCTTATGACCACGCATATAGCCGGGGTGACGGTCTCGATAGTAAAGGACGGCGAGATAATTTTTGCAAAGGGATACGGTTACGCTGACGATAACAAAACAATAAGGCCTATTGCAAATGAAACGCTGATCCGTCCCGGTTCGGTATCCAAGACCGTGACCTGGACGGCATTGATGCAGTTGATTGAAGAGGGAAAGGTCGACCCCGATGCCGATGTCAACAGATACCTGAAGGACATCAAAATACCGGATACATACCCCGGCCAGCCGGTCACCGTGCGCAATCTCTTCACGCACACTGCCGGATTTGAGGAGATACATCCCGACAAGATGGAAGAGTTGAATGAGGCCGGAGCGGGCTTTTCCGCCGACAGCCTGAAAAAACTGATGCCTGCCCGTGTATTCCCGCCCGGCCAGTACCCGGCCTATTCGAATTTCGGCGCGGCTCTTGCAGGCCTTATAGTCCAGGATGTTTCCGGCATGGAATTCGAGGATTATGCCCGGGAAAAAATCTTCGCTCCGCTGAATATGACCAGGAGCACGTTTGTAGAGCCGGCGCCGGAGAACCTCCAGCCGTACGTCTCGACCGCATTCCGGTACGCCGACGGGATGTATACTCCAATCATAGAAGAAAAGACGGCGGTCATTTCGCCTGCGGGCTCCATGTATTCCACATCCACCGACATGGCGAATTTCATGATAGCGCATCTACAGAACGGGAGATTCGGGGACAACCGCATCCTGGAGGAAGAGACCGCAAGGGAGATGCACTCCGCGCAATTCGTCGCCGACCCGCGCCTTCCTTCGATGTGCTACGGTTTCTATGAGGGAAAATTCAACGGAATGCGCGTTATCCAGCATGCCGGGGATCTGATCTATTTCCATTCACGGATGGTGCTCGTGCCTGATGAGAACCTGGGCATCTTTGTTTCCTATAATACGCAGACATCTTCATCGGCCCCTGTGAGGGACACCCTGGTCCAGGCGTTCATGGACCGGTACTATCCCGTGGAAAAGCCGAAGCCGGCGCCAATGGCCGGATACAAGGAAAGGGCGGGCAGATTTGCAGGGGATTATCTCTGGAGCAGGACGATATTCAGCGATTATATGAAGATCGGGAACCTGCATGCGCCCATGCCGCTCTTCCAGCTGAAAGCCACGGATTCTGGAACCCTCCTTTTCCGGGAAAAGCAATTCGTCGAGGTGGAGCCGGATTACTTCAGGCAGATAGACGGGCCGGATTCGATGGTATTCAAGGAGGATGCGCAGGGAAAAGTCACCGAACTGTACTACAGCACGAACCCCTTCTTCGCTTTCCTGAAGGTGGAATGGTATGACGCCCTTGCGTTCAACGCCAATCTCATGCTCCTGTTCAAGGCAATATTCGGTTTGACGGTGTTGCTGTGGGCGGCGCTTGCTGCATACGCTTGTTTCAAGAAGAAGAAAAAACCGAAGGACTGGTATGCCAGGGGCACGATGGCTGTCCTGTGCATCGTGTTTTTCGCCTATCTTGTCTGGATAGATGATACCCTGAAAGAGGCCGAGTCCATGATCCCGGAAGGGCAATACCTCGGCATCGTCGGGCTGGTGCTTTTCATACCGTCACTGGCATTCTGCGCACTTGCCTGGAAGGATTTGAAAAAATGGGGCAGGTTGCATTATGCGCTGCTTGTGCTGGCGTGCCTTGCCATGATCATCTGGATGTGGCACTGGAATCTCTTCATCATATCCTAGGCCAATCCCATGCACTGGGATTTTAAATCTTATCAGGAAAACTGGAAATATGTCAAAAACACAGGCGAAAAAGCAGGAAAAAGAGGGGGCGAAAAAACCCTCCCTGAAGCTGGCGATACCGTACATAATCACAGTGCTTATACTGAGCTGGATAGTGCAGGCCCTGATATTCACGGGGCAAGTTCCTGTACAATTCGCTTCGGCATACATGTACGTGCCTCTCGTGCTTGCCGTCATATTCTATTTCCTGCAGAAAGATGCGATTGACGTCCAGATAAAGCAGTTCACCAGCCACATCACACTGAAATCCCTCGTATTCGCAGTCGCATTTCCGTTCGTCCTTATAACACTTATCGCTTTGCTGGGAATCGTCAGCGGGCTGGGCCAGTTCCACCTAGATGTGCTTATCGAAAGGCTTCAGCTCCCATTCATACTCACTTACCTCGGATTAGTGCTTGCGATTATGCCCGCGATGCTTGGGGAGGAATACGGATGGAGGGGATACCTGCTTCCGACGCTCACTCCGAAGCTTGGAAAAATCCAGGCGACTTTAATAGTCGGAATCGTATGGGGCCTCTGGCATATACCTTCGTACTACCTGGCATACAGCGTGGCAGGCATAGGCGATCCGATACTGTTGACAACGCTCGGAGTCCTGTTCACCGCAGTATTCGCATTCCCGCTCTCATACTGCTATTATCTTACCAGGAACATAATACCATGCATCATCCTGCATGGAATCTGGGATGTAACGATGGTTTCCGTGGCATTCGCAAGCCCGGCAGTTCCCGGAATGGCCGAATCCGTGCCCGGAATCATAAGCATGAACTGGCCGTATGTGATGGCCTGCATGCTGGTAATGGGAACGGTTGTCGCCCTGTTCTTCGCAAGGGAATTCAAGAAGATGAAGGACTAGGCAGTAAAACGTCTTTTTGTTTTTTTTAGCGATTTAACACTTTGGCAATGATCGCCACGTAATTCTTGCCGTAGTATTTGGCACAGTTGGGGCAGGTCGTATACCACATGTACCATTTCCTGATGCTCAGGTTTTTGCTTTTTGCATAAGCTTCGAAATCCTTGCACCATTTGCCCGTATCCTGATAAGGGCCTTCGTAAACCTTGCTCAGGAACTTGCCGCTTATGGTTACGTTCTCCGCATCAGGGATTTTCCTGTCTACGGCAACGTAAATGTCCATGTTGAACATTGAAGTATGGTCCGAAAGGCTCATGTAATCCGGCATTTCAGCTCCTGCGGCTTCTATCTTCTTCCATAATTTTGTTATTACGCTTCCGAAGTTCATGGGCATGTAAAACAAAGTGAAAATCCTGTCCTTCACGAACTTCTTGTCTTTCCACGTGAAAACTTTTCCGTCCCACGGCTTCGGGTCGAATCTCGGGCAGCATCCTGTTTCGGATTTTATCATGAATATACCCAGGGATGCTTTCTGCTGTCAGGGTTTTAAATCATAATGAGTAACTTTATAAACGCTTTCGTATATATATTATAACATGCACGAATCAGTGAAAAAAGAAGGCGCAGCCAGCATGCTGTCCAGGGACGCGCCAAAGGAACCGCTGGCCGAGCAGGTTATGAAGAAGGTGGAAAAGGCAAAAACGCCGGACTGGATTCTGAAGAGATACCCGAACGTGCCGAAGGAGCTGCCGAAGCATGTCGTGGACGATTTCAATGCGCATCTGGAAAAGGCGCGGGACCTTGTCGAAAAATACGAAAAGGAGCAGAAGGACGGCGAGATGATTGCATACTACGCGGAAAAAGCAAGGGAGGAAAAGAGGGACCTGCTGGAGATTGTCGAGGAGAAAATCGTCTTTTCGTATTACATGAATAATTTTTCCTACTTTATATTCCACCTGTTGAGGCATGAGCATTCGGAAGAGGAGATGAGGCAGAAAATCGGCTGCGACCGCAACGCAGGCGGCATCGAAGCGAGCAACCTGCTGAAAAACCAGACGAGGGAGGAGTTCCTGCAGACAGTCAGGAAGGCCAACGAGGAGTGCGGGCTCGCCTATGAAAAAGGCGAGGAGCTGTACGGAAGGAAAAACAATTCCGCAAACGTGTATCTCTTCCCTGCATTCCTGAAACTGCTGGAAATGGGATACAAGAGGTATCCGGACCTGAGCGCGTGAAGCGTGGCAATAGTGCAATTGTTTTAAACTCTTACTTACACGGTGATGGAATATGAGCGGGAAAGCAAGGGACATTGAAACCATGGTAAAGGCGATAGTCGGCGAGAATGGAACCGGCCTTAAGCCGAGAAACAGTTTTCCGCCGAGAAAGACGCTGGACGAGATTATACAGGTGAAGCGCGAGATAAGGAACGAGCAACTCATCGATGCGGTGATTCGGGGCAGATTCGACAGGGTCAAAGACCTCTGCACGCGTGGAGCGGACGTGAATGCGAAGGATGAGAAGGGAAGAAGCGCGCTGAAATGGGCTGTTTTTACAGGAAACAAGGAGATAGAGGAATTTCTGAGGGCGAGAGGGGCGAAGGAGTAAAATAGGTGCAGGTTTATAAACGCTTTTTATTATATACTATAACATGCCCATACACAGGACGAAAGGGGGCGGCGGCAGGCTTCGCGATGCACCAAGGGAGCCTTTAGCCGAGACCAGCCCAAGACGGGCTGAAATGGCGAAGACGCCGGAATGGATTCTGAAGAGATGGCCGAATGCGCCGAAGGAACTGCCGAAAGATGCCGTTGACGATTTCTATTCCTGCCTGGAAAAAGCAAAAGGGCTCATGGAAAAATACAGGAAGAATGCATTTGATATGGAGAGTGTAAGCGACAGGTTTGACTTCCTGCGGGTGGAGCGCTATGTAAAAAGGGCGGCGAGGGCGAAAAGAGACGCGCTTGAGGTTCTTGAGGAAGGCGTTATCTTTGCGGATTACATGAACAATTTTTCCTATGCTATTTTCGGCCGCGTGCAGACTTATACGAAAAAGGACATGAAAGAAAAATTCGGCAATATGCGCAATGCAGGCGGCTATGAGGCAAGCGACCTGCTGAAAAACCAGACAAGGAAGGAGTTCTACCAGACCGTCAGAAAGGTTATAGAAGAATGCAGGCTTTCATATGAAAAAGCGGAAGAGCTGCACGAAAAGAAAGCCGCGAACAAATACCTCTTTCCTGCATTCCTGAGGCTGATGGAAATGGGATACAAAAGATATCCTGACTTAGTTTCGTGAAGAAATCAGTGCAAGCGCAGATCGCGCGCAAGCGGCATTATGCGCCTGCTTTCGTTGTCCTGGGAGATTTTCCATTCTCCTGCAACGCGCGTTCTTTCTATCAGCACCGCATCCTTGTGCAGGAATCCGTCGCCATTGTATTCTAGCACCGCCATGCTGGTTATCGAAAGGGGGCTCTCCCGTATCTCTTCGATGATTGCTGCTGCCGAAGCCCATGCCTCCCTGTCGTTCAGGACCGCTTCGGGCGTATGCAATCCGAATGAGAATCTCGACATCCGGTATATTGTCGGGAATGGCATGAAGCCGTCGCTTTTCACGAAAAGATGCCCTCTGGTTTTTCCTTTCTCCAGCATCTGCGGATAGCCGAGAAGCTCGTTTGAGAATATCTCGCCGTATGATTTCCTGTACTCCTTAAGGCCATCCCGCACCTGATGCGGCTCGATATCGCGGTTCAGAAGCCCGGAAAGGATAGGCGCAACGAGAACGGGGTCGTAAACATAGATTGTATTTTTTCCCGGAAGAATCTCGAGCCCGACCTGGTGGAATGCATCCAGCCACCGTGGATTGCTTATGCAGCTCCTTAGGGTATCTGTGGAGAACCAGCTGCTCAGTGATAATGGCTTAAGCCCGAAAGCGGTTAATGCGATGTCCATGTCGTGGGATTCAACCTGGTAGGCTGCGGAACACCGCCCCTTCCGGTATTCCGGATGATGGATTAACAGGTCCCTTTCCGTGGAAGGCGGCATGATGGGAATAAGGCGGCATGAATCATCGAAATATCTGGAGAAGCGTTCTTTCGCCTGGGGAAATTTCGGAAGGACGCGTTCCCTGAAAAGCGATTTACACATTTCCCTATGTGTTGCCATGTATAGAAGTATGTGTTGAATATTTAATAAAGTTATTGCTTTTTGAGCATCTCGTTCGCCTTATTTTTCGTGTCTTCGTATTTCGAGTGCTTCGCGATGTATTTCAGCTCTTTCTCGTTGCCTGCAAGCTTCTCCAGCGCGGCGAGCCTTGCTTTTTCATTTTGGGAGAATACTGCAATGCAGGCCAGCGCATCCGGATTGGTTAGTTTGTGTAGCTTGGATGCGAGCATGTTGACTGCAACTTTTGTGGTGCGGGTAGGCCATGACTCCTCTGCAATCTCTACGAGTGCCTTCACATCCCCTCCGAGTTTTTTAACGGCGGCCAGACTTACGTCTTCATATCTGGCATGTATCGCTATGAGTTTCAAGGCGTCGTTATCATCCTCAAGTTTTTCAACCGCGGTGAGCGCCGCGCTTTTATCGTTTGAATGGAGGGCAACGCACTTCAATGCTTGTACGTCATCCAATTCATCGATCTTGGATGCAAGAATGTCACTTGCCGATTGCATCGCGTCGTAGCCTCCTCCCCCTTCTGCAATTTTCGCAAGTGCGGCCGTATCGCCCTCAAGTTCCTTGACCGCCGCCATCTGTACCTCGCTATCACTGTAAAGATCGGTTGCAAGCCATACCAGGGTGTTCTTGTTGGCGGAAGGGATGCTCTGGACTGCTTTTATCTGCGTATCCTGATAAGCGCAGAAACGGGCTACCTCCCTTAACGAGAATGCTTCGCCAAGAGACGCAAGTTCAGCTACTGCCGCCGTTCTTACATTTTCATATTCTGAATGAATCGCGATTTTTTGGAGGACGAAGGATGCGTTGTATCGATTGTAAGGGCCACGGGACAATGAAGTATCGGGATTCTCCATGATGAAGGCGAGACCCTCCAGATCCATTTCCTTTCCCGACTCTTTATAATATCCAAGGGCATCGTTTCGCGCCAGGGCTGCAAGCCGGAGAACCACCTTTGATTGGGCATATTCAGAAAGCGAATTCAACTCCGCCGGCGCTTCTTGGATGTAATTGAAGGAGGTGAATTTGAATGCGATACTGAGTGGATCGGGTTCAGACACGGGTTCGGAAGGTTTGTTTTTCGCGGCTTTTTTGTTGTCAGCATCGGGCTCGGCTTTCCTGTCTGCGACAGTCTGCCCGGCCTCTGGCTTCGGATTCCTGGAATTGCACGATATAAAAGGTGAAGAAGCCACCAATACCGAGAAACCAAGAAGCGCCGCTCTTAATGAATTTGAAATCCCATTTTTAGGTTCAACCGTCCTTTCCTGGCGTATGCTGTCCTTCTGCCTGAAATTTTCTAGAATCTTCATGAACTTCCCCCTCAGTCCTATTATAGGGATAAACGTTTAAATTCATTCACTTTTAACCAGAAACTATTATTTCTCACTTTTCCCCGGCGAACAATTTTAAACGATTGGGCGGAAGATAGCCTCATGAAAAAGCTGGTTGTGATGTTGGTTTTGGCTGCATTCATGTCCGCGGGATGCCTGGAACAGATGGAAGGGATCGGGGAAAAATATTGCGCAGGCGATAGCGACTGCGCATGCGGGGTGCACAAGACCACGGAGCAGTGCTTCTACGGGAACAAACAATACGTCGACATGACCAAGCAGTGCCCGGATTTCTGCACCGGGATAGCTGGCAACCTTGACGTTAAATGCGTTGATTTCGTATGCACGCAGGTGCGCGTGCGATAGTCGGCTTTTCTATTCAAAACCAGAAGCATCTAGGAGAAACCATAAGCCGTTTCTCGGCCGGATGCTCGGCCTTCCATTCTCTTTCGGGGCTTCCGGCTTTTTCTTTTCGCGCTTTGCGATTATTTTATGAGCCGTGCCTTCCTGCGTGAAAGCGATAATCCTGCCCATGTCCGGGATGCTTACCGGCGGAGGCGGTGCGAAGGAGTTCGTCTCCACTGCCACCGTGCTTTCGGGGCGGAGCATTTTTTCCTCGCTTGCCCTCTGGGGTGCGGGTGTCGGAGTTGTTTTCTTGCCCGGGCCGTATGTGGGGAGGTCGTCGCTCTCTATATCGCTTCTGGTCAATTCGCGAAGCTCCATCTGGCGGATGCCGAGCGGCTCGTTCGGGCCGGGGGCATAAGTGGGCTTTTTATCCTCGTCCTTATCCGGTGCAGGAAGCGGCGTTTGCCTGTCTTTTTGTAGAACCCATCTGCCTTTTTCCGCAGCCTTTCCGCCGAAATCCGGATTGTTGACCGCTATGTGCACGCCTGGGCCTTTTGGCATTCTCCTTTCGGCCGTCTCTTTGGGCGGCACCTGTGCAAGATATTGGAGGGCTACTGCCATCCTGGTCACCTTATTTTCCTGTGCATTGGGGAGAGAGGGATATTCAGTACAGGTTTATAAAGATTGTGTGGAACGGCGACGATTGCTTTTATAAACATAACCTAACACAATAGCTACGCATGAGAGAAAGCGAGGTCAAAAGAAACGTCACGTTAAGCACACTCAGGTCCAGGGCGCACCGGGTGGCAACTGTTTTATATTCTGAAAAAACAGGATTCGCAAGGCACGGGGATGCCGCGCATCCCATAGTGGAGGAGATACGCACCGCCGGCATTGGAAAGCCGGCCGATGAGTGCGTCGAAGAAGCGGTTGGCATCCTTGTGAGGCACGGCAGGAATACAGGGACGATTGAGAAGGCTGCAAACGCCTTTTTCTGGAAAATAAACGGGCAGGATGAAAATGAGAAGCCGTTACTGGACAGCGGGCAGGAGATCACGAGGAGAATAATGGAGGTAAAAAACGAAGGATCAACAATAAAGCTCGCCTCGTCGGTGGTGGCGATATTCGCGGATACGGGGAACGAAGCCGCGGTGATCTCCGTCATCGACACGTTCCATGCAATGCTTGACATTTCCGACGGGCTTGCGCACGAATTCCTGAGAATGGCAACCCTCATCGCGCATAAGGAACGCGATTCCACAGCGCAGTTTGCAGAGCTGATGGCAATGCAGGAAATGGCCGTCTGCTTCAGGGCATTCAGGGGAAAAACAGTCGCCGTCGCGAAGGAAGGGGGGCATGAGGAAATCGATCTCGGGTCCTGGTTCATGAAAGGATTTTCGAATCTTGCATTGGCCGTAAAAAATACGGATGTTGTGAGGGACGCCGCCCTTGCCGCCCTCGTCGTTTATGGGAATCTCGGGCCGGAATACGCTTACAAGTATGTGGACGGGATTGCATTGATTGCCGCGAAAGCAAAGAATCCGGATACCGTGAGCACGGCGGCCGGGATTTCAAGCGGATTCGCCAATGAAGGAAAGCGGTCGGAGATGGATTCGCTTTTCGAGAAAATCCGGAATGTTGTGAACGAAGGCGCTGATGAGAATGAGACTGCAGTCGGAGTGACTATAGTATGCATTGTTGCAGGCAGGAAGCCGATTCCGGCGCAGGAAGAAGGCAAGGAAGAGAACGGAAAAGACGGACTGCGGTTCGAAAGCATATCGAACATATCGTTGGACGGAGAAGTGCCATCCGATATGCCGTCAGAAACAACCTATCCGGATATCGAAATCGAATCCCATGAGAAAGAGCTTCCTGAAATTGCGAAACCGCTAAGAGAGAGGATTTCGGGGCTTATGGGCGATGTTGCGGCAGGGGTTTTTGCAGAGAAGGTGCGCTCTGCGGAGGGAAACAACGTCCGGGACATCTGCGCCAACTATGGAAGGATACTCGACGTTGTGGAAAAAACCGCGAAACGATACGACGACGCGCTTAGAGAGGAGTATCTCGGGCTTGCCGCCGACCTGTTCATCGGCATGAAAAACGAGCTGCCGTTCGCGCCGCTCGCATACCAGGTGCTTGGGGAGTGGGCTGAGATAGGTTCCAGTGCAGCGGATAGTTTCATCGCCAATATCATCCGCGTGAAGGATAACGAGGCGCTTGCCGGCATGTGCAGGAACAACAGGCCGATGAAAGGATAAATAACCCCTCTCATAAAATATATATGATAATGGAATGGTGAAGATGCATGCCGGAAGTATTTCCCCCGGACGGGCTTTTCCTGAAAAAGATGCGCGTGGGCGAGCTTGACCGCGAGCTGCAGGAGAATGTCCTGGCTGTGGCAAACGAACTCGGCTATGAAAGCGCGGTGAGGACGACGAGCAATCTCGCTTTCCTGTGGGAATTGTACAACTCGGAGAGGGTGAAGCAAAAACGCAGCCGCACGAAACTCAAAAAGGCGGAAAATCTCATCCTGAAGCTTGCATCGCTTGATTACGGCAGGGTGCGGGAGGAAGCGCGCAGGGAGGAGAGGAAGGCCGGGGAAAAAAGGCCTTTTTCGGCGGTCGTTCCGCCCCTTCGGGCGGTCACGGGCATAAGCGAAAGGTTGAGGAAGATTTTCGAATCGATAGGGCTGAGCGACGAGAAGGTCATGGAAAAGGCCGTCGAAAGCCTGGGTGAAAAGGAGATTGAGGAAAGGGCGGAACTGGCATTAAGCAGCAGGCTGGGGGAAAAGACAGTAAAGGCCCTGTTCAGCTCATCACCGAAACTCATACTTGAGCAGGATTTCTGGTTCAGGATTGAAACCATCGAGCAGAAAAAAGAGATGCTGGACTGGGAAAGCAAGCGGAAGACGCTTCCGCCGGAGCTTGATTACCGGAGCAGCCCGGCTGCATTGCTGAAGGATTACGAGGAGATTGCGCACCTGCTCGAGCTGAAGCCGGCCGCAACGGTGTACCAGCTTGAACTGGAGAAGCCGAAGGTGAGATACAGGAGCAAATCGATGGATCCCAGGGATTTCGTAAAGGCAATAAAGGAGCTCGGCTTCGAATTCGTGAGGGAAGCAAAGCACGGCTGGCTCTATGCGCACTCGATCACAAACGCCATAATGTCCATCCAGAGGCCGCACATAAGCCAGTTCGAGCTTAACGGCTCGACGATAAAGAAGAAACTCGTGGAAGCGGGAATAAACCTGGATGAGTTTGAGGAAGTAAGGATGAGGCTGAAATTATGAGCGAGGAAATCACCGTAGAGGGATATCGCGTCGTGATAGAAAAAACAGGTGGAACGCACGTGGTTTCAGTGCCCGCTCTGCCGGGCTGCACCGTCCAGGTGGACAAAAGAGAAGACATCGCAAAGGAGATAACGCGGGTGATCGGAAGCTATCTGGGCGAACTGATTCAAAGCAGGCCTAAAATGAAAAAAAAGCCCGATCCTGAGGGCGAAAGAAAACCGGGCGCGGAAAAAGAGCGGCGGAAGGTATAAATATTATTTCGGAATTACTAGTTGTTCAACCGACAGTTTGTGTTCCCAGGTGACCCGAATGGTTAAGGATATGTTTGCTGAGTTCAAGGAGCATTCAATAGCCGAATTCTTCAAGAAGAACAGGCAGATGCTCGGGTTCACTGGCAAGGTGCGCTCGCTTACGGTCATCGTGCACGAGCTCGTAACCAACAGCCTGGACGCATGCGAGGAGGCGGGCATCCTCCCGGAGATTTACGTGGAGATAAAGGAGCTTGGCGAAGAGCATTATCTCATCACCGCAAAGGACAACGGCCCCGGCATACCCGAAAATTACGTTGGAAAAGCGCTGGGTATGATGCTTGCGGGAACTAAATTCCACAGGTACGTCCAGCAGAGGGGCCAGCAGGGCATAGGCGCATCGGGCTGCACGATGTTTTCCTATATCACTACGGGCCAGCCGGTGAAGGCGATATCGTGCAACGACGGAAAAAGAAAGGAATATGAAATCTCGATAGATTTGAAGAAGAACAAGCCTGTTGTGAACAGGATATCGGAAGAGGATACGGAAGAGCACGGGCTCACGGTCATATCGCAGTACAAGGACGTGAAATACGAAAAGAGCAATAAGAGCCCGTTCGAATACATAAGGAGGACAGCGCTTGCGAACCCGCATGCAGCGATAACGTTCAAGGACCCGTTCGGCGAGCTTTCGGTTTTTCCCCG
The DNA here is from genome assembly GCA_013425425.1 of Microcaldota archaeon. Taxonomy (GTDB): domain Archaea; phylum Micrarchaeota; class Micrarchaeia; order Anstonellales; family Bilamarchaeaceae; genus JAVZJR01. Next base: position 7,384 of record JACCLJ010000051.1, on the reverse strand, counting down.
CTCTATTGAAAGCAACCCGGCAAGGCCGCTTGAGATAAAGCCGCACCCGCTCGGCATAACGACGCACGATTTGCTTGAATTCGCGCAGCACCAGGGAGGAGAATACCGCAAGATATCCGCATTCCTGCAGGAGACATTCTCGCGCCTGAGTGCGAACAGGGTTTCGGAGCTGAAGGGCATCGCGCCCGACGTGGATTTCGAAAAATCCCCGAAGGCGATGACCTGGGAGGATGCGGAAAAGATAACCAAGGCGTTCCAGCAGGTGAAGTGGATTGCGCCATCCACGGACACGCTGGTGCCGATAGCGAAACAGCAGATCGAGCTCTCGTTCAGGAACATATTCAATCCGGAACTGCTCGTGGTCACCGAAAGGAGCCCGAAGGTTTACAGGGGGGGCATCCCGTTCATGGTTGAAGTGGGCATAGCATACGGCGGCGGGGTTGCGGCTGCGGACAAGAAGGGCGAGATAATGCGGTTTGCCAACAGGGTGCCGCTGCTTTTCGACACCTCCGGATGCGCGATTACCGAGACGGTGAAGAACATCGACTGGGGAAGATATAACCTGAAGAATTTCGAGGAGGAGCCGATTGCCGTGCTCGTCAATTTCATAAGCGTTTACGTGCCCTACACGAGCGCCGGAAAGCTCGCGATATCGATGGAGAGCGATATAGAGGATGAGATACGCTACGCGGTCATGGAGGCTGCGCGCGGCATACAGAAATACATCTCCGGCCGGAGGAAGGCGACGGAGATTGCGACAAAGAAAAAAGTCGTTTCAAGATACGTTTCACAGCTTGCGAGCGACCTGGGAAGCCTCAGCGGAAAGGACAGCGGGAAAATCGAGAAGAAGCTGATTGCGATGATCGAGGAGAAATATTCCGGGCCCGATGCGGAGGGAGATGGCGGGGACGTTGCGGAAGAGGAAACCTCGCATGAGAGCGGGGAAAACGGGGAGGAGAGCGAATGAGCGCCAACACTTCAAAGAAACTGGAGGAGCTCGGGAAGGGCATGGTGAAGGACATCGATGAGGGCAAGGGGCCGGAATTCGAGAGTGTGCTCAGGACGAAAAGCAATACCATTTACGACGAGGGCATAGGCTGCCTCAGGCTCGGGGAGAAGAATGAGACGAGGAAGTTCATAAGCGTGGCGCAGGCGAGGACCTTCATGCAGACGGTTGCGATTGCAGCGAAAACGAAGCAGTTCCTCTCGCAGAACCTGCACACGAGCATCAGAGGTTTATTCTACCAGCTGAAAGTCTCCCTCGGCGAGAACATGGACGAGGATTTGTTTTCCGAGCAGTCGGAAAGCAATGCGCTTATAGAAGATTTGGAGGTTGCTCTGAAGCTCAAGCGCGAAGACCTGAATCTCACTACGGACAGGAAAGGGTTCGTCGCAGGCCCGATGGTAATAAAGGACAGGTTCGGCGGGGAGGAAACCACCATCGATTGCGCGAAACAGGGAAGGAGCGGCTGGAGCATCCCGAGCGATGTAGATAACGGCATGGAGATAGAGAAGGTTAAGGCGGATTACGTGCTCGTAGTTGAGAAGGACGCATTATGGCAGCGATTGAATGAGGACCAGTTCTGGAAAAAGGAGAACTGCCTTGTCATAACCCCGAAGGGCCAGTCAACGAGAGGGACGAGAAGGCTTTTGAGAAAGCTCGCGGACCAGAAGCTGCCGATTTACTGCCTTATGGACTGCGATGCGTGGGGATGGTATATTTACTGGACGATAAAGACGGGAAGCATGAACCTTGCGTATCTGGGCAGGGATTTCTCCGTGCCCGAGGCGAAATTCATAGGCGTGACCATGAGCGACATCGAGGAATACGAATTCCTGCAGAAGCTCACGATAAAGGCGAAGGAAGTGGATATAAAGCGCGCTGAGGAGATGCTCGGCTACCCGTGGATAAACAGGCATCCGGAATGGGTGAAGGAGCTGAAGATGGTTTTGAAAACAAAGAAGAAGATCGAGCAGGATGCGCTGCAGGGGCAGAGGCTGACGTTCGTCGGAGAATACATAAAGAGCAAGATAGAAAACAAGAAGTGGCTGCCTTAGGAGAGTGCTGCGGATGGCTATTGTTGACGTAACACTCGGCGCGTTCGTGATGCTGGCAGCGACCGCCGCGGGCTCTTCAATAGTCCTGCTTTTCAGGTGCATGAGCAATAAGATGCGCGCCGCGCTTCTCGCATTTTCAGGCGGGGTGATGGGATACACCGCAATCGAGATGCTCGTCCAGTCGCATCAAAACGCAGGCGACGCCACCCTCCTTGCGGGGCTTGCGCTCGGAATTCTCGCGCTTTTCGCAATAGACAGGTTCCTCCCGCATATCCATGCGCATTTCAGGAAATCGGACATGGCTGCGGCAAAAAAGAAGACATACCTGCTTGCTGGGACGATAATGCTGCACAACATCCCGGAGGGGTTCGCCGTGGCTTCCGCATTCGCAGGTTCGCTGGGCCTGGGCTGGCTTGTGACGGCATCCATAGCGCTGCAGGATATCCCGGAAGGGCTGCTTGTCGCAATGCCGCTCGCATGCTACGGGATGAGCACGCGCAAGTCGTTCTTCTATGGAATATTTTCGGGGGTCGTGGAGTTCGCAGCCGCGATAATCGGTTTTCTCCTGCTCAGCATGCTCCTGTTTGCAATCCCGTTCGCCCTCGCTTTTTCTTCGGGAGCGATGATTTACGTCGTCTTAGTCGAGCTGCTTCCGGACGCATTTGAAAAAGGATTCGAGCGCATGGGGGCGCTTTGCTTCGTTCTCGGCGCGGCGGCCGCATTCGCGATGGCGGCCCTGTTCGCCGCTTAGGCGGGCGCATCCGCCCTCTTCCTCATTTCTTTTTCTTGGGCGTTTCCTCTTCTTCCTCGCTTTCCTCTTCCGTAGTTTTGAGGATGCGGACTTTCTGCAGGAGAAGCTTGAAATCGTAGAGCAGCCTGAGCGCGATTTCCACCCCGACTACTATCTTGAGGTAGAAAACCGCGGTGGGCACAAGGTCTGAGCGTATTATCTCTTCCGTAGGGAACGGCTTCTGCTCAAGCAGGGTGGGCTGCAGGAGCACTGCCGCAAGGAAAGTCAATGGAAGAAGCTTTGCGATCTCGACGCCCGATGCCTCGTGCAGGTAGGCGAGCAACCTCGTGGCCGCGAGAACCAGGGCAGCGAGGAAGAGTATTTGCGTGGAGTCCGTTGCGCCGAGGAAGATGAGCACGTATGCGAGGAAGAGGAACCAGAAAACGGTGTAAGCCGGAAAGATGATGAGGTATTTCACTATGTACGAAACGATTTCGAACACTTTCCCGAGGCCGTGCTTGTCCTCGAGATGTACTTCGAATATGTCCCTGCTTGAGAGCTTTTTGTAGAACAGGACCACCACGTGGCAGTAGAATGCGACCAGACCAACTGCAAGGAGGAACAGCACCGTTTTGTCCTCGGATGCGATTATAAGGTTGTAGACGTCCCCTATCCTTATCGTTATTTCGCTTCCTATGTTCTCAATGAAATCAGTTATTCCCATGCAGGGAATTCTGCAGTAATTTTAAAAAAGGTGATGCAGGAAAGCGGAGGGCCCGGCTATCCCCTTTCCCTTATGAATTTCGCGTAAAATCCCGAGAATGCCTGATACCTGCCCCGCTCGAGTTTCATTATGTGGCCTTTGGCTTCGAGGCGGAGAAGCAATGTCGCCGTCGGCCCCATCGGCTTGTTCATCTGCGTTGAAACCTCGGTTACGCTCAATGCCGCATTGGCGCGCGCAATGGTTTTCAGTACGGTTTTTTCCTGCGATGATGCGGTGGAATAGAGCCTGCCGAACCAGTCGCGCGAGAGGAAGCCCATTATGTTCCTCATGTTCGCCGTATAGTGCGCTTTCGTAATCATCTTCTCGTTTTCCCGTACCGCATCGTAGAGCATCCAGCATGACTGCTTGAGCAGCCTCGGGTTTCCGCCGGCATCCGCATAAATCGCCTTTATGCATTCATCCCCCATCTTCGGCTCCTTCTTCAATGCCTTCGCAACGTAGTCGTGGAATTCCTGCTCGCTCACCGGGCCGAGAAAAACCTCCTTCGCATTTTCAGGCAGGCCCGAAACCCTCCTCGTGCTGGAAAGGACGAACGCCACCCCGCGCTTTTCCGATGCGACATTCGCGAGATGCCTCATCGCATCCCCGTATTTTCTCGCATTGTCCACGTCGTCTATGAAAAAAACAACGCCGGGAAATGCCGGAGCCGTTGCGCGCTCCAGGGCTCCGATTATCCCGCGGAGCGTCCCTGCGCTTTTTTCCCTTCTGAAAACCTCGGCCTTCTGCGGGGATATCTCCCCGCCGGCGCTTCTTGCTTCGATGTCGCTCTCAAGCTCCTCGGAAAGCTCGCGCGTAAAGCGGTCGATGCGGTCGTTCCTCTCCGCCTTTATGTACGGCGCGAACATCTTCCTCTTCAGCGCATCCGCGCGGAATTTTCTCATGAGCATGCTTTTTCCGGAGCCGGGAACGCCGCGCAAAAGGAGTATTCCGGAGCTTCCGCCCGCTATGCTGTCCAGAAAGCCCGCGAACTCGTCCTGCTGCTCTTTCCTCCCGATTATGCCTGTTTCCTCCCAAGGAACAAACGGATTTGGACTTTTTACCACAATATCACCCTAGTTCACTACGTATTTTGTAGTTTTTGTAGTTTCGTATATACCATGAACCGAAATGTTTAAAAGGGACCTGAGGTGCGTGTTATTCTATTACGAAGTGAAAACTTCGTGGGCGATTAAAATGAACGGAAAAACACTGTATTTGGGCGGAATGTTTCTGATGCTGGTATTGGCCAGCGGGATAGTCAGCGCAGCTGTTACCGAACTCACAGGGTTCGTTAACATCGAGAAGAGCGCTGAAAAGCCGAACGTGCTTGAAATCGGCGTGCTCACTGCAACGCCTGCGGTTCAGTCAGGCGGCGGAAGCGCTTCGGAAGTTTATGAAGAAGTGCGTGCGGCATGTGCGGGAAGCGCGGATCAAACTACGTGCCTCGTGAAGGAATTTGAGGCAAGGAACGTCAATCCCGCAACGGCGATAGGGCTCGGCTCGATAGAGAATGCGGAATTCATGGTCACTTATTACAACCCTGCCACGGGCAGCTCGACCGCTGTCCCTGGATGCGAGGAGGTAATCGCGGACCAGAGCAGGGAAATCAGCTATTACGGAACGCCCGTACAATATTATTATGGTACCTGCACTGTTGATGAAACCCTTTACGCTGGAATCAGGATAAACGTAAAGGCAACGCTTGTAGGCGGCATTCCGGAAGGCGTATCGGTAAATGCTCCGCCGCAGAGCGTCGAACTCAGCGGAATAGCGGCGGCTCCGGGAGACATATTCTCAACAATGCTTGCGAACGCCCTCGCAGGCCTTTCCTCGGATACGACGACACTGCCTTGTTTGGGGGTATTCCTCATACTGGGATTGCTGCTTGCTTCAATGTATTTCTCAGGCAAATCGCCTGTAACGATGCTTGACATAACCACCCCGAGGCTTCCGATGCCGAAGGGACTGACAGCAGGAGGCCAGGTAATGCTTCCGTACGGTTACGGTGAAATGAAAGGCGCGCTAAACAAGAAGATGATTGCATCTGCAGGCGCGGCAGCCGCATCCGCGAACGCCCTGAAAGGGAAGTTGGGCCATGATGCGGAAATGGACAAGATGGACAGGCAGATAGACGATTTCATAAAAACATCGAAATTCAAGGGAGCGGCTCTCGGCGAGGGCAAACAGGCAGAGAACATGATGAAGAGCCTGGCTACCGCCGGAAGGGCGACGGGCAAGACCGCGGAAGAGATAAAGGCGGTTCTCGGCAAGCTTCCATACCATTACGGCGATGCGGAGCACAAGACGATCGCGGAGATACTTAACGGGCTCAACGGCATGGGAGAGAGGGAAAAGCTCATGGCCGCGAGCATGAAGGACTATATGCTCAGCATGAGAACGCTCGGCACACTGGACAAGATTTCAGGGCATCCGAGCATGGGACGCAGCGTCATGCATCACAATGTCGAGAAGACGCTCGGAAGCATGATGGGAAGATACACCCTTATAGGAGGAACACTCGGAGCCGGTGCAGCCGGTTCCTGGAAGAGATCCGTAGAGGTAGTCGGCAGGGGCACGAAAGAGATGGTGATGCAGGCGCCCACTCTCGCAAGGGGGGTTGCAAGAACGACAATGACGATGGTCGGCGGAGAGCGCGCAGTCGAAGACCTGGGGAAGACGAAGCCGGGAGTGGCTGCATGGCTGAAAAAGCCTGCGAAAAGCGTTGACATCGGCCAGATGATGCCGGTCAACGCCAAGATGGACCATCTATATAATGTAATCAAGGAGGAGGCAGTGAAGGATGAGGCGAAATACATCCTCAAGCAGTTCTACAAGAGCCTTGGAGTCAACATGGCGATAACCGAGGAAGAGCTCGTGAAGATGGGCTACAAGGACATGGACATACTAGAGGCTTCTGGATACAACAAGAACGCCGCGAAGATAAAGCAGCTCGAGCCGGAGCTGATAGCAATACTTGCAAGCAGGGAGCTTGACGCAGTTCAGAAGCGCGACATGCTTATGGAATTTGCAAAGTCGCACGGAGCGATAATCGACCAGGGCATGCTGCAGTTCAACGAGAAGCTTGCTGCGATAGAGGCGAGCGCAGACCCGGGATACATGAAGTTCCTGAAACTGCAGGAGATGCTTGTACAGCACGAGAGGTCAACGCAGGCCGCGGCTGAAGGCCAGGTAATGGCAGGAGACAAGTTCTACACGGTTGTAGGGCGGTCTTCCATAGCAGGCAGCGACCTCATGGACACGATGGTGTTCAGGTCGTTGATACGCGACGCTGAAAAGGGAGAACTCATACAGGGAGGGCTCAAGGAAGAGCTCCAGATGGCATGGCTGAAGACGGTCAACAGGATGGTATCGCTCAGGCCAACGAGCAACATGGAGGAGCTTCCCGAGTTCATGAGGGACCACGCAGAGCTTTCAAAGATAGAAAAGAGAGTGAGCAGCACGCTCGGAGATATTCTTACGGAAGAAGGAAGGGCATCGCTCAAGAGATTCACGGGCAAGGACATCTCCAATGCAACGATTGAAGACCACGTCAAGGTCCTTTACGGAGGCAAATCGATGGCTCCGAAGGATTACGAGGAAATCGGCAAGACGGGCAAGGTTGCATACTGGGGAGACGCACGGGAGATGGGCGCGCTTAGGGGAAACTACAAGATATACAGCGACGAACTGTGGGTTGACAAACTCGATTCGAGAACGCCCATACCGATAGCCGCATGGACAAGGTCCATATTCTACAGAAGCTACATAGAGCCGCACGATGCGACGGTCGAGGCGAAGCTTAACAGGACGCCGGGCTCGGCGCATTGGAGCCC
>JACCLJ010000111.1 GCA_013425425.1 Microcaldota archaeon | reverse complement strand
CATGCCTGAGCGAAGTGCAGGACGTGACGGTGCTTTATCCGGTGCTGAAAGACTACGTTCCCGCAGAGCTCGAGGATTATGTATGCACTGCATATCCGGAACTTGATTATTATTCTTCGAAGCATAATGTCGACCCGATGCTCACCCGCGCAGTTGCATTGATAGAGAGCGGATTCATCCAGTGCAGGGTCGCGGTACTCTGCCCCGAAGGAGCAGGGGGAAGGAGCATCGAGTATACCGCGAATGACCCGGCGACCGGGGAATTTTACCCCGCAGAGCAATGGTGCGATGCGGCAAGCGGCTACTATAAGGGATACAGGGAGATGTATGATCCGGCCGACATCTGCAGCTTCGAACAGCCCTCGAGCATCCCGCCCGAGTATACATTCAGGGGATTGGGGTTGATGCAGACGCTTACGCCTCCATATACTTATTGGCCCGCCGAATACCGTACAGACGGCGCAGACGGCCAGCACGTTGATTTATGGAATGAAGTGGACCAAATGCAGGACTGGAGGGCAGGCCACCCGTCAGCGAGCGGGATAGACGTGGAAAGCGCACTGGCCTGCTCGGAAAATTTCAACCCGTTCAATTCGACCGATTCCGCCTGCCTCGGCACGCTTACGCTTTCGCAAAAGATGAAGGGAGCGAAAACATGGGTGGAGGATATGACCGAAGAATGCAGCGATTATTCAAACCACAAGGTGCCGGACCTCTTCGCCATCGAAAAAGAGCCGCAGAAGGCCGGCATACTTGTCGGATTCGTAGGGCTCTACAAATACGCCGGGGTGTGGGATGAAGCCGGGGAGAATCCCGCCTGCGGCTCCAGGTCCAACGGCGAATGCTGGGGGCTGGGCTATTGCGAGGCCAAAACATGCGAGGCAAGAGGCAAGGAAAAACTCGCGGACTCGGGCGTCAGCTGCGGCCTTTACTGCCAGGACGATGCGGTTAGGGGATGCGCACCGACCGATCCGGACGTAAGCCAGTGTTATGGAAAGATAACGGATTTCCTTGAATTCGTCAACTGCAGGATACCACGCGATTATAATACGGAAGAAGGAAGAAAGGGGATATTCATCAAGATGGGCGATTACATCTGGCTCACCCAGCATTGTACGAATTCCTTCTGCCCGGCATGGAAAAGGATGACGAACAAAGACGTGCTTGGGGAGGATAAGGCATTGACAAGCGGGGATATGAACGAAAATTTCGATCCGGAAGACCCCTATGCGATATACGGCGACCCGTGGAGCGTCTGCAGCGTGCTGGAAGGCTGAAAACCAATTTTTATTTTATTCCTCAGAACTCAAGCAGAACCGCAGGGGGAAGCGTCCCCCTTCAGTTTCATGGTCCTCCTGATTCCCCCTCTTTATTTAATTCCTCAGAACTCAAGATCTTTCTCATCGGGACCGAAGCCCCTCAAATTGTCGAACGGTCATCACAGGAAATACTACGTTGCTGCAAAACTATTTTAAGTGGATTGCCGAATTCTAAACATGGCTGAACTGGCAAGGTTCTGGAAACCGCTGAAGGGCAAGGAACTGCTCTGCTTCCTGTGCTACAGAATGTGCAAGATAAAAGACGGGGAGAAGGGCTACTGCCATGTAAGGAAAAACGTAGACGGAAAGCTTTACGCGCTTAATTACGGCAAGGCCGTTGCCGTCGAGATAGACCCGATAGAGAAAAAGCCGTTCTACCATTTCATGCCGGGAACCAAGGCATTTTCATTTGCAACGGTAGGTTGCAATTTTCGTTGTTCTTTTTGTCAGAATTTTTCCATATCCCAGGCGTTCGGTGGCATTGTGGGCGAGGATTTAGCGCCTGAAAGGATAAGGGAACTATGCAATGCGCAGAACATTCCAGGCGTTGCTTATACGTATACCGAACCGACGATTTTCATGGAGTACGCGCTTGACACTGCAAAGCTTACCATGCAGGATGGGAGGTATAACGTATTCGTCACGAACGGATACATGACGACCGTTGCGATAAACGAGATGGACAAATACATAGACGCATCGCGCATTGATTTGAAGGGCTTTCATGACGAGGTCTACAAAAAACTGTGCGGCGACGTGGTGCTCGAATACGTCCTGAGCAGCATAAAGGAGCTGCACAAAAGGCAGCATATAGAGATAATAAATCTGGTGATTCCCGGCCATAACGATGACGAGGATGACCTGAGGGCGACATCGAAGTGGGTGAAGGAATTATCTCCTGATATTCCGATGCACTTCATAGGATTCTATCCAGCAAACAGGATGATGACCACGCCTTCAACATCGCTCGAACTGCTCAAAAAGGCCAGGAAGATAGCTATTGACGAAGGCCTGAATTACGTTTATACGGGCAACAGGCAGGATGAGGAAACGGAAAGCACTTACTGCCCGAAATGCAAGGCGAAAGTGATAAGGAGATTCGGATTCGCGGTTGTTGAGAACAAGCTTGACAAGGACGGGAAATGCCCTGTTTGCGGATTCAGGCTCAACGTGATAATGGACCTGGAAAAATACAGGAAAAGAAAAAGGTTCAAGGAACCATAATCGTCCCTGATTTTCCCTTCACCGCATCCTCTGCATTCTCAAGTCCGCAGATGATGGCCTTGCTTCCGCCGTGCCTTATGAAATCTATCGCCGCTTCTATCTTCGGCTTCATGCTTCCTTCCGCGAATTCCCCGCTTTCCATGAGCTTCTTTGCCTCTTTTACGCTGAGCTTGTGCAGCAGTTCCTGGTTCTCCTTTCCGAAATTCCTGTAAACGCCCGGCACTGCGGTGATTATGAGCAGCAGCTCGGCATCGACCTCGCGCGCGATGAGGCTTGCGCACCTATCCTTGTCTATAACTGCCTCGATTCCGATTCCGTCGCTGTTTATCGGTATTCCGCCCCCTCCCCCGGCCACTACTACGAGGCCGAATTGAAGGAGCGGCATTATCGCTTTCCTTTCAAGCACCTTTATCGGCTGGGGCGACGCTACGACCATCCTGTAGCCGCGGCCCGCATCCATTATCATTCCTTGGCGCACCTTTTCGCTGTAGAAAGGCCCGATGGGTTTTGTCGGATTCCTGAATGCGGGGTCTTCTTCATCAACAACAACCCGCGTGACAAGCGTGACTGATTTCCTGTTCGTCTTCCTCATGATTGCGCGCTGGATGAAATAGCCGATTTCGCCCTGCGTCATCGCATCCTGCACGTCAAGCGGCATTGCTGGCACTTCATTGGTTGCATTCTGCTGTATAAGGAGCGCGCCGACCTGCGGGCCGTTGCCGTGCGTTATCACTATCTCGTTGTTTTCTATGATTTCCTTGAGCGCTTCCACCGCCTCCTCCGCGGTTTTCAGCTGCTCCTCAGCAGTCCCTTTCTGCCCTTTTTTTATCAGGGCATTTCCGCCCAATGCGATTATGATTCTCATGCCCTTTATTGAGATGGATATTCTTTAAAATCCATCCAATTTTTTCCTTGTTTCCCATCTGCGCGGCAGGACTTTCCGGCCCTAACCTGAAACGGCTGGAAAAACCTAAGTTTTAATTTGTTAAGATACAATTCACATCTGCAACTTTTCAGGGATGCAACGGTGAAAATTCATGTTGGCA
>JACCLJ010000021.1 GCA_013425425.1 Microcaldota archaeon | reverse complement strand
GCACCCGACTCGGCTTGCGGATCGGCTTCCGCCTGAAGCCTGCAAGCCAAGGGCTTCAGCCCTGGGTTGTTGACAGCGGCTGACGCGGCATGTGATGCTTTTTGTCCGCGTCTCCAAGTGTGCTGCAGAAGGGCAGCGCAATGCAGGGGAACGCCAAGTTTTAAATTTGCATTGCCCAATCCCTGTCATGTGCGACCTGTGCGAAAAGGCAAGGAACATGCCGGAATATCTCTCGCTTCTTTCCAGGATGCAGGAGGAGGACAATGCGCGCCTCGCGGCATCAATGGAGTTCGCGCCGGAGATGCGGCTTCTGGGCAACAAGCTTTATACCTCGGTAAAGTGGCCCGTGAAGCTTGCCTACCCCATGTTCGATGCGAGGGCGGCCTTTTCCGTCCCCAACAACTATTACCAGAACCTTTATCTGGACGGCGAAAGGCAGGGAGTCATGTTCGCCCATGGCACGATGCGCTCGGTGTTCTTTTCCGGCGAGCGGCTCATGATATTTTCAACATCGGTCAGCCATTACCATGAGAAGGATTTCGTCACTTCGTTCGTGGTTCTCCATCTCGAGCCTGCCGAATATGAATACAGCAGGGCTGCGGACGGCACACTTACCTTATCCGCAGACATCACAAAGGCCATGAAAAACATCATCACCGGAAATACAGAAAAAAAGAAAATCCTGTTCAATTTCATCCACAAGCCGGTAAACGGCAGGATAGTCACAAAGGAGAAAGTGCTCACTTCTTCGCAGTTCAGGAACGTCTATGCGAAATACGGCGGCGCGCAGCTCCGCTCCGCATCCATGGACATAGAGGGTTATGCGATAACCGTCCCGCATTTCGCCCCGCACCCGTTCATGCTCCAGCTTTACGAAAAATTCGGCTATGTTTCAAAAAGGGATTTCCAGGAGCGCACCATAGACTATTTCAAATCGCACCTGAAGCCGCCGTTCGGGGAGGCTTCGGCCGGCATACTATAGTTGGTATCTCCGAATCGTTTTTCCTCAGCCATGCGCGCTTGTCCGCATGGTCCGGCATGGCTTTTGCGACGAGGCCCCAAAACCGCTCTCCGTGGCTTTTCACTTTCGTATGGGCAAGCTCGTGCACAATTACGTAATCAAGAATTTCCGGCGGAGTGAAGAGCAGCCTTGTGCTCAGCGAGATTCTGCCGTCTCGCCCGCAGCTTCCCCATCTCATCCTGTTGTTCCTGAGCGAAATCGAGGCTATTTCGGAATTGAAGTGCGTTGCATTCAGCTCACGCGTCCTTTTTTCAACTTCCGGAAGAAACGCCCTCCCCAGCCGTTCGGCGATGCCGTTTCCGTCCGGAGTTCTGGCGATGATCATGTTTCCGTCTATTTTCACTTTCCTGTTTTTTCCTTCGATTACTTTGACTTCGTATTCCTTTCCGAGAATTTGCACCTTGCCTCCATGTTCCAGCTTCAGCTTTTTCTTCTCCCTCCACCTTCCCTTTTCGATGGAGCGGATGCAGCGCGCCCTGAGGTTCTCGTATATTTTCGTCCTTTCGCTTTCCGGCGCCCTTTTCGGAATCCTGATGACGATTTTGCCGTCCCTAAGCCGTGCGCTCGCGCTCCTGCCCCTGTTTTTGAGGATAAGCTCGACAGGATATTCCTTGCCGTTGATGTGGACGGTTTCCATGCCATGATTTCGGAGAAAGGGTTTAATTGGATTGCTCGCTGTTGTTGCGACCAGCCAAATCCTTTTAAAATGTTATAATCCATATCGCTGATGGGTGGGGAATGTGCGAATTAACATCATATTAGCAGTTTTAATGTTTTTAGCAACGTTTTCTTCGGCTTCGGATGTGGAAAATGCAATCGCAAGGCCATGGGATGAGGGAATGGCATGGGAGCATGGCAATCCGCATATGGTCGATATTCCCGGCGTAGGCGTAGTGTACGATTCCTGCACCATGAGTCGGCCGCTTGCGGATCTGAGGCTTGAGGAAACAAGCGGGCTGGGCATATCCGATGCAAACGTTCAAGCATTCGTAAATGACGCATATGCGCATTCGCGCCTCTATTTCGATTCCTCCGTGGCTTTCTGCGCGAACTGCAGAATCATGTACATTTCTATAATGTCCCTTCCTTTCATCGCAATCGACCCCGGCACGATGAATTGGAGATTCACCGACATGCAGGATATCCAGTGCATGTACTACGCAGTTTCACTCCAGGAAAACAGGCAGAACTGGAAATCCGCGATGAACAACGCGCTTGATGCGCTCGAGCTGAGCATGGAAAAAGCCGATGAAAGCGTAAACGGAGCGCGCAGCGAGCTCGACGTCCTGGAACGTGCCGGACTTTGTGATGACGATTACGCATGGCAGCCGCATGATGCATGCACGAATATTTCGGAAGCGATTTCGATTATTGATAGCGGCACTTACGAAGGCACGTATGGAAAGTACAACATTCTCCAGGTTTACAGGCATAACATCAGCGAAGCGGTCTGGGAAGACGTTCCCAATATGGCACTATATTATCCCGCAATGGAAATTCTCTGGGCTGAAGACGGAGTGGCCAATACCTTTGAAGCGCTGGCCGAAAACGGAAAGAACGCCAAAATGGAGGCGGAAGGCATCTATAGGCAATATGAGAGCGGAGCCGATGCCGCAAGGCAGTACGCAGAGGAGAAATACGATGAACTGGAAGAAAACAAACCTGAAAAAATAGATGCTGCCGTTGCGCTTTCCTCTCCGGATGCTTCAAGGATAGGAACGATTGCGGAGCGGTATGAAACCATAACGGACGAGAAGGAAAATGCGGACAAGGCCTACGGAAGCGCAAAGGGAATGTTTGCGGATGAATGGATGCAGGGCTACCTGAAATTCGCCACAATCGGCGTGTCCTCCTCAAAGGAAAGCTACGAAGCGATTGAAGCGAACATTGATTTGCTGCTTGAGGATGCGCAGCAGGTTGTCGATAATGCGCGAAGCGATGCGGAAGATAAGATAAATGAAGCGGCATCGCGCGAAACTACGATAGGCAGTGCCGGAAAGGAGAAGCTGGAGGATGCGAGGAATGCATTTGAAAAAGGAGACAGGGCAGCCGCGCTGGGGGATAAATACGTATATTATATGGAGGCGGCAGGGCTTGCGGCAGCTGCGCTTGGGGAGAAATCATTTGCGCAGGAATCTGATGTCCAGCTGAAGATTGCGGAGATTGAGGACCTGCTGAACCGGGCAGAAGGGGACGGCATAAACATAGCAGGCGAGAAGGCAGAACTCGAGATGCTCAAGAACAACCGGGAACTGCCGGACATCATTTCGAGGCTTGATTCGCTTAAGGCAAGAATAGTCGGGAAGGCGAAAATCATATTTGGAGGCCTGGAAGAACAGCGCGAAGAGCTTTTGCAGAAGCTCCGGCTTGCAGATGCGGACGATTTAATCGTGCAAATGCAGGATGCCGAGCGCGGCATAATCGTGAATGGGAGGGTAGATTACGGGAACGGACTTGGAAGGCTCGCGTGGCTGCGTTCGGAATACGAATCAATAGAAGAGCAGCTTGAGGGCGACTTCGAAGCAATGAACGACGTCGTTGCAAATTCCATCGTTACGGACGTATCGCTTGTGGTTGGTAAAGTGAGGATAGACGGGCCTACGGACATCACGTTGAACGCCCTTTTCAAAAATACGAATGATTACGCGGGCGAGGATGTGGAGGTTTCCGTTCCACTGCCGGGAAAATTCCAGTTCGATTATTTCGATATCACGGAAGGTGCGGAAGATGTAAGCGGATTAAGTTCAGGAGGCTCTGAACTGCTGATAACCCTGATTTCCCTCGGGCCCTATGAAACGAAATCGG
>JACCLJ010000106.1 GCA_013425425.1 Microcaldota archaeon | reverse complement strand
GGCTCAGCAGGATGGTCGGGGCATTTGCAGCAAGCGAAAGCATTGCTCCTTTTTTCAAATCCGCATCGAATAGCAAGGCGAACAGCGCCGCTTCGACAATAATGACTCCGGCTTCGACCGGCCAGAACGGGAATTCCGGATAAAGACAGTTCGCAACCGGATTCGTGATGAGATTCACTGCGACGACTGCGAATGCGATTCTTGCCGCGCTGCATTCTTTCCGCATCAGAAAGAAAACGGGGAAAAATTCGATGATGATTGTAAGCAGAAGCACGTCTAGAATCGTCATGGGCGTCATCTGAACGGCCTTGCATTCCTTCTCAGCGGCCTGAGCGGGCCGCCGAGCATCGCGGAAAGCTCGCTCTTCACTTTTTCCATCTCAAGGGGGTCCATGGCCGCGCATAAATCGGCTTCTATCAGCGCGGCGGGATATGCGTAATTCTCGCTTATGGACGAGAGCGAATTGATTATCGCCGGCACGCGGCCAGCTGCATCGCCGTCGTCCACGAATTCTATGCGGAGCGGCAAATCCGTTTCGGACGGCTTCAGGTAAAAGCAACAGACCCTGCCGAATTTCTTCAGTTCCGCGGTTGCCGGAGTATCTTCTTTCGCATACGGGAATATGCAGGTGCGCTCCCCTCTCCTGAGAAGAAAATTCGCGAAGTAGCTGTCGGACATCTTTTCATCCGCAATGCCTAGTGCGCTGACAAGCCGCCTGCTCCTCGTATCCTTTATCACTCCGATAAGCGTGCATCTTCCCTTGCAGGTTTCGTAAAGCTCGGCATAAAGCGCAAGCACCTTGTTATATTCCGGATAGATGGCGCTCTCCTTTGCAGGCATGTCGCTTGGCAGCGGAAGAAGCGAGCCGTCGAAAAGCAGGACTTCCGGAGAAAACCTCTTCACGGCGTCTATTGCCGTCTTTATCTCCATGCCGAGCCGGAAGAGGGAGGAATAGACCTGGGATTCACGCTCGTCAAGGCCAAGCCTGGCATCGACAACGCAGGGAGGGAATTTCTGCGGCAGGTATCTGCAGGACGAGAATTTCGAGCCCGAATATTCAAATAAAACCGCGACTGCCTTCCCCACAAGCATGTCGCTCCCGTGAAATCGTTCTGAAATAAGGCCGCCGTCAACCGCGCAGACGGAATAATCTATCTTATCGGATTTCACTGGAACGAAAAGTTCGCCATCAAGCGCACCCCCGATTTCGTGGGAATTGTTTTTCCTGAAGCGCTCCGCGATGGATTTTATCCTCTCCTCGCTGGATTTTATCGCCTCGGCAACCTCTGAAAGCCCCGCCATGGTTAGGAATTTGTCGCATGTTTTTAAATATCCATATTCAAGAATAAGGCTATGACCGCGCTTTCCGATGTTGACATAAAAAGGCTTATGAGGAGCGGGAAGATAAGGATAAAGCCGCTTAAAGAGGAGCAGATAGGCTCTGCAAGCATCGACCTGACGCTCGGCAACGAATGGTATTTCTTCAAGGACGAATACCGGGGAACGCTCGTTGATTTGAAAAAGGTGGATTTCAAAAAGGCGCACCGCATGATAAAGGCCAAAACGGTGATCCTTGCGCCCGGGGAGATATGCCTCGGCAAAACGATTGAAAAGATAACGCTTGCCCCGGACATCATGGGAAAGCTTGAAGGAAGGAGCAGGTATGCGAGAATGGGCCTGTCGATCCACATCACTTCCTCCATAGTGCAGCCCGGCAGCGACAACCACCAGGTCCTTGAGATAGTAAACCTTGCGCCCTTCTCCGTAGCGCTTCACAGCGGCATGCGGGTATCCCAGGTTGTATTTGAGGAGCTGAAAACGCCCACCTCAAGGCCGTATTCAAAATATGGAAAGATAGCAAAGGTGCAGTAGCGCATGGATACGAAAAAAATCTCAACCTGGCTTCTGGCGCTCGCCGCATTTTTGCTGATTCTCGGCATGGCCTATCTTTATCCGCCGGTTGAAATGCCGCAAGACGAAAATGCCCATTTCGAATATTCCGAATCGCCCTTGTACAAGAATGCGGATCTCATGCTCGGCAACGGCGAACGATACTTCTACAACTTCTCAAGCGAAGGCATGTACGGCAATGCGACATTCACCATAGAAAAAACATTGGGCTGCACGTATGTCATGGCGGAGGGATTGAAAGGGAGCGGCGCATGCCTGAACGGGGAAGGCAATGACCAGACCGGCTCGAATGTGAGCTTTTCCGACCCGGACATCTTCATGTTCAGGCCCTGGATGCTTGCGGTGAACGATACGTGGAAATGGAATGCAAGCGTCTATTCCGTCAGCGAAACCATGCGTGCGCACGTTTTCGACATAGAATACAGGACGGTAAGGACGGACATCCTCAACGGCCGCAGGGCATACGTGGTTGAGATAAATACGGGGAATGCCATGACCGTCTACCAGTGGATAGATGCCGAAAAAAGAATCCTTCTGAAGGAGATGGGAAGCGGCGTGACCATAGAACTCGAGAAAGGGCCTGAGCCCTGAAACGGTTCAAAAAGTTTCCTTTCTCAGGATCGCGAGCGGTATTGTGTTTTTTTCGAGCTCCTTCTCTGCGACATCGATGAAGCTCGTTCCCTTGTCCATCTTTATCAGCGGAGGTGCGCCACTCGCAAGCTGGAGCGCCCTTGCACCTATTATGCGGGCAAACTCGTATTTTGTAAGTTCCATAGGTATGCCTCACCGATTGTGGGGATTGTTAATTTCATTATAATACAATATAAACGTTTCCTTTCCTGCCGACCGTAAGCGCGGTTTCTCCGGAGAAGTTGAATGTCTTGGCATAGCCCTTGACTATTTTTATCCTCATCTGGGGCTTGAGCCACCCGCCCCGGTCGTCAAAGAGGTAGAGCACCCCCTCGTTTCCCGTTTCATCCGCAACCATGGCCCTCGTTGCCGTTGCCACCTGCTTCGCCGTCTTGTTGTAGGATATGCTTTCGACTTCCTTCACGAACAGGATTTCGGTGTTTATGTTCCTCATGCCGTTGGTTATCTTTGTTATGTCGGTTACCTTTCTCTCCTTGAATTTCTCCCTTGCAACCCTGAACGCGAGTTTTATGTCCTTATCCGCATCCGTGAGCATCCTCTTCATCTCGCTCTGCATGACGTCCTCGTCGCCGTTCGAAAGCATCATCGCTTCGTATGCCTTTTGGAAGAACGAATGCGGAAGGCTCTTCTCCGCCTCGCTCTCCTCCTTTATTTCGGCATAATCGTCGGCATCGACTTCCATTATTTCGGTGGATAACCGGTCGGTTTTCCTCTCCTTCGTTCCGACTTCGTCGAGCGGCATCTCCACGCTTTCATGCGCCGGTGGCTCTGGAACGGGTCCCGCCTCCTGCAGCGGCTTCTCCCCCATGGCCATTGCCTCCCCGGCTTCAGCCTGTTCCGCAACGGACTCGTGGACTGCCTCTTCGTTAATTCCGGAAACCGCTTCCAGATAGTTCGTAAGGAACTCCTGAATTACCTCCTTCCCGTGCTGCTCGCTCGTTATCCTTCCGCGTATGCTGGCGTTCTTGTAAATCTTCTCTATGGTGGGCATCATCATTGCCTTTACCCTATCGGCCTTTTCCTTTCCAAGCCTTTTTTCGAATATATTCGTAATCGGCGAAAGTATCTTCTCCTTTTTGCTGAGCAGCGGCTGCTCGTCTTCCTTTTTCTTTGCTTCCTTGTCCTTTTTGGTCGCCCTGCTGAATATTTCCGCAAATGACATCACGTCGGCTTCTTCCTTTTTCTTCTTGTCCAGTATCTCCTGCACCCTTTTCCTTACGTCTGTCTGCTTGTCGTAGCTAAGCTCGATAAGAGCGAAAATCGCCGCCGGATCGTCAACCTGGCCAAGCGATTCCGCAGCCCTCAGCCTCACCTGCGGATTTTCATCAAAAGTAAGAGAAACCAATTTGTTGAGATCGTTTTGAGCCGCATCCATCGTAATCGCCGTATGCCAGATAAAATTTGCTGCGATAGGTATTTAATGATGACTCCACGCGGAAGAGGGGATTGTCATTTTCCGGTCATTTTCCCGATTGCGTCGAGGCATTCGTCCAGCCATTTCATCTCGAAATTGGCCATGTGGGCCATGCGCAGGCCGTTGTCCTTGAAGGCGCCCCTGCAGCCGACTATTTTTATGCCGGATTCCCTGTCGAGCCTGTCCTTTATCGTCTTTGCCTGCTCCGGGCTTTCGCAAACGAAACCAGTAACCGTATTGGACTCGAAGCCTTTCTCGGCCACCATGCCAAAGCCCATCGCCGTAAGCCGCTTCCGCACATGCGCCGCGGCATCCGCATGCCTTTTCACCGCGGCAGGAACTCCGCCCTTCCTGTCCAGCACATTAAACGCAGCCTGCAACGCCCAGTAAAGCGATACCGCCGGCGTGTTGGGCGTCTGCCTGTCCTTTTCGTATCTTTTCTTGTGCTTCCTCAAATCGAAACAGTAGCTCTGGATAAAAACGCGCGCCGTGAAGCGTTCGACCGCCTCTTTGCTCAATCCGACCAGCGCCATGCCCGGAGGCGCACCTATCCCTTTCTGGCTTCCGGTCACAAAACCATCCACGGAAAACCCGCGCATGTCAAACTCGGTCCCGGGCCACGCGGAGATGCCATCGATTATTGTGATCATCCCTTTGGATTTCGCATATTTGCATATTTCTTTGATGTGATTCCGTATTCCATAGCCGGTCTCGTTATATGCCATTGCAAGGACATCGGCATCGCTTTCGTCTATCTTCGCCTTCGCACGCTCGAGGTTCCAACCCCAACCGCCCTCGATCGTGTGCGCATCCGTATTCGTGTAAATCCGCATCGTCTCAACGAGCTTGTCCCCGAATTCGCCGTTGGGGAAACAGGCCGCCTTCTCATCTTTTTTGCAGAGGTTGACGGCAAGCGTTTCCAGGCCGGCGGCGCCCGAGCAGGTAAGCACGTATGCCTCTTCGGCACCAAGATAACCCCGAAGCCGCGTGCAGAGGTCTTCGTACAGCGCGCTGAACTCCTTGCTGCGGTGCGTTATCATCTCCCTTGTCTGCGCCATCCTTATTTCTTCCAGAACCGGT
>JACCLJ010000100.1 GCA_013425425.1 Microcaldota archaeon | reverse complement strand
TGACGTCGCCGGTCCTCATCTTCGCTGTGATATCAACATCCTCATTCCAGAGCACGAGCGTTCTTTCCGCACTTTCGTCCTTCACAAGCACCCGCCGGGATTTTTTGTCGGCCTTGTATTTCGCAACCGGATAGATTCTTTCGACGCTTACGATGATCGTCGCCTTCTTCATCTCGGGAGTAAGCCCGGCCAGCTTTACGATTTTCTCCTCTTCCTTGAGCAGGCCCTTCTCCTTGGCTATCAGCTTCAGCGCGACTTCGCGCGTGAGGAACCCGTGGAATTTTTCTATCCTCTCCTGCACCGCATCCTCGATTTCGCCTTCGCTCATGACGGAACGCAGCGCTTCTTCAGGATTCATGGATGATAATCTGCCATGTATTATTAAAACATTTCACCTCCAAGCTAATCCATGCGTCAGATGTGTGCCGTCGAGTACGGCTGGCTTGTGAAAGAGCTTCAAGCGCTAGTGGGCAAAAGGCTCTCCAAAATATCGAAGCTGGAGAATGCATACCGTTTCCATATCGGAGATGCTGACATGGTCTGCCAGCCTCCGGCAAGGATGCACGTCACGAAATACATCGAAGAGAGCGAAGATGCGGATGGATTCGTCGAGAAGGCGAGGAAGGAAATCAAGGGCATGAGGCTCGAAGGCGCCGGACAGGTAAACAACGACCGCATCCTGATGCTCGATTTCGGCGAATGCAAACTCTATTTCGAGATGTTCGCGAAAGGGAACCTGGTGCTTGTGAAGGAGGGCAAAACGATTGCCGCATTGCGGCATGAGCAGTGGGCGGGCAGGGAGATAAAGCCCGGCAGGGAGTACGGGACGCCTAAACCGCCTGCCACGAAGCTGAAGGACGTCATATCGGACAAATATATCATCGTCTCGCTGCTCAGGCTTCCCATCGGCAAGGAATACGCGGAAGAGCTTCTTGCACGGGCTGGCATAAATGAAAAAACCCCGGGCAAATCGCTTTCTGAGAAACAAACAGGAAAACTCGAAAGCGAGCTCGGGAAGATGATGGGGGAGTTCTCGCCGCATGCATTCTACGAAGACGGAAAAGCCGCCGCATTCGGCCTTATAAAATTCTCGAAATACTCGAAACTCGAGGCGCGCGACTTCAAAACCCTGAGCGAAGCTGCGGATGAGTATTATTTTGCGAATCCGATGCCCGCGGAAGAAGCGGGGGAGATGGAAAGGCTTGAGGCGAGGCTTGCAAAACAGGAGGAATACCTGGGGCAGCTCAGAAATGAGGAAAAGGAACTGAAGGAACGGGGGGATTTCATATACGCGAATTACGAGGAAATCGAAAAAATAATAAAAACCGCTTCCAACTGCAAGCCCGGGGAAATGGAAGAAAAACTTTCAGGATACAATGCAAAATACGATAAAAAGGAGAAAAAAATAGAAATCGAGATTCAGTAAGTCTCTTCCTTGTTGATTATATGCTCCTTGAGCAGCAGCGCCGCCCTCTTCGGCTTGTCCACCACCATCGAAATCACGGTGTTCTTGCCGTCCCGGGACAGCATGTGGACGTTCTGTATGTTTATCCCCTCTTTTGAAAGCGTGGTTGTTATCCTGTTGAGCTCTCCGGGCTGGTCTTTTACCTTGAGGACTATGCTGTTTATTTCACCGACCTTGTAGCCGGACGCCTCCAGCACGTTTTTTCCGCGTTCGTCTTCCGAAAGCACGACGCCTATTATTGCCTTTCCACCGACGACGTCAACGTTTATCGCTTCTATGTTTATCTTTGCCTTTCCGAGAATGTAAGAAATGTCCGCAAGAAGGCCCACCTTATCGTCTGCGATTATGGTTATCGGTTTCATAAGATCACCATCAGTATATCTCTTCGGCATTAAGAATACATTCTTTCAATAAGGCCGCTGCCCTCTTCGGTTTATCAACCACCAGCGAGAGAACAGTGCTCTTTCCATCCCTGGATAGCATATGAACATTGTATATGTTTATGGCCTCGGAAGAAAGCAACGAGGTTATTTTGCTGAGTTCGCCTGGATTGTCCTTCACTTTGATAGTTATGCTGTTTAAGTCGCCGACTTTGTATCCGGATGCTTCAAGAGCGTTTTTTCCATGCTCAACATCGGAGAGAACAAGACAGATGATTGCCTTTTTCCCGACTATATCGGCATTTACGGATTCGATGTTTACCTTTGATTTGCCCAGGATATAGGATATATCCGCAAGAAGCCCTACCTTATCATCGGCTATTACAGTTATCTGCTTCATGGCCCCACCCCTCGTTAAATTTTGTAAATCTGTATATAAGGCGTCGCATTTATATAAATTACGTCGGTTTTTTGTGCAAAACCACTCCGAAGAGCCACGGATACTGCGTTTTTTCCCACCAAATTCGCGGAAAAAAAGTTTCCCAGCCCGGTTTTCAGCTCTGCGGCGCTTACTGGCTTGCCCACATAAAAACTGCGGTATTTGTCAAGGTCAAGGCAGATGTTTTTTTCCTCGAGAACCTTTCCTATCAACTCCTTGTCGCACGCCGCGATTATCCGCCCTTCCCGCGTTTCGTGTATTCTCATGTACATGGCATTACCTCATATTATTCCTGCTGCGGAATTGAAGAAGAGTATCCCTATCAGGGCCGCGGCAAGCAGGAAGAGTATTATTACGGTAAGGCGCATCGAATCGAAAATCCCGATGATGTTCGACTCGTCGCATACGGTCTGCTTCTGCGATGAAACGTTCGCCCTTATCTCTCCGACATCGCTTTGCAGCTCGGAAATCTTTTCCGTATGCACCGCAAGGCCGGCGGTGGTGTTCTCAAGCGAATCCGAGGCGTCTCCCAGGCTGGCGGCTGCATTTCCAAGCTCCCCGCCGAGATGCACGCCGTAGCTTTCCAGAACGCCAAGCGAGTCGTCCAGCCCGCCAAGCGCGTCGGACGCATCGCCGAGGCCGTCCGAAAGCGACGTCATGGATTGGCCGATGCCTTCAACCGTTCCGGCCGCCAGCGACAATTCGGCTTCCGTGCTTTCCAGCAGTATTTCAACTGCGGTCAGCGTTTCGCACGCATCGCCCGCAACCCGTTTCACAAGCTTCTCGGTCTTGTCTATGAAATCCCATGCTACGAAAAACATGATGAGGAGGATGAAGAATGCGATGCCCACGAGCAGCATTTCGCCTCCGAAGAAAACCTTTTTTATCGTCTTTTTGTTCAGCCCGCCTTCAGGCTCTTCGCTTTTCTCCGCATTTTCTTTCGTCGCAGCCATAAGACCGCTCCTCAACTGAGGTTTTTAAATTTGTGCAATACTATTTATGCTGCAGCAGCCCCGTCGTCTAGCAAAACCTGGATAACGGTCAAGGATAGTGGACTTTGGATCCATTGACGGCAGTTCGAATCTGCCCGGGGCTATCCTACTAAATAATCGTATCCGGTCACAGCTTCTTTCCTGCAATATAGCCAATTACCAGGCCGACTCCCAGCATGGCCAGGAACATTGCGTAATCCGGCCCTTTTTCCGCAGGCTCCGGACTCACTTCGGCCAGCGTCAGCCGGTTGACCTTGATGGAAATCCTGTAATGGGTGTCTATCGACGTTCTCGGGTCGCTGTTTGGAAGCGTGCTGGTTACAGTGAAAGCAGTGTCGCTTACCAGCGCATCTGCCGGAGGCACGAAACCCTCGGCGGTTACGTTCAGGCGGCTTTCCACCTCAACCGCATAAAGTTTCGGCTGTGCGAATTTGTAAAAAGAGGGGACTTTCGTGGAATCGAGCATTGCGGCCCCGCCGCCCATCGAAGTCGGATAAATGAAGAACTGATAGAGAGGGTATTCGTCTATATTATCTACGTATATATTATTCGTAACCGGATGCTCATCGGGCGATATGACATCGGCATAAGCAAAACCCGCCAGAAGAACGAAGACGAAAGACAATCTTATAATGTCCATGATATCACCGATTACAGGTAAAACGAAAAGACTTAAATATGCGACATAATCGTGAGCAAGGCGCCTCACGAAAATATTTAATGGTTGCACGACAAAAGAGATTTTACGGACCCGTGGTCTAGAACATCGTGTGGACAACGGTTATGACGCCACTCTCACAAGGCTTTTTGGCTCCGTTTGTTCTAATGCCAAAAACCCTGGAAAAAGGCCTGAAGCAAAATGCGGCCTTCTGAGAGCAGTGGAGATTCCCGGTTCGATTCCGGGCGGGTCCAATTTTGCATTTGTTTACAGTTTCGTGTTGCCTGTTCTGGCCTCCTACAGAACGAAGTATTCGTTCTGTGGACCACTGAACGTTTCGACGTTCAGTTGGTCAGGCAAAATCGGACAAGAAGTGAAGGAGCGAAGCGAACTTCACGACGGGTCCATTTCTCTTTTTAATCCGTTCCGCCCAGAAATATTCCGATGTGCGGGATGGAAAGCGTGCGGAAGACTGAGCTGCCTCCGTGGGCTGAAAAGCGGAAATACAAGAGGAGGAACAGGATGCCTGCGGATGGGAGAGTATTGCTCGAGAAAAACCTCCGGCCAGCCAAACATTTGCATCCCTATGCTGGTTGGGACAGGGAAAGATTAATCCGTGAAGCGCAATCGACGGCCGACAGCAGGATTGGGCTCGCGCTTGCCGACTCCTCGCTTTACCTGCATCTTTTTCTAAAAAACGGGCTTGATGACGCATATCCTGAAGAAGCCGGAAAAGGCAGGGCCGGAAAATAGGTCAGGGGGATTTGCACAAACCCAGAACCGCTTCACGGGGATTATTGGTTCCGAGTGCGTTTTCGAGGAACATGCTGAAATCGAGGACTTTTATGTCGCTGTCGAAAGAAAGGATTTTTTCCGAGACGGCGTGGACGATGCCTGGCTTGTCTTCATCCGGGATTTTATCCTTCTTTGCGATTTGAAGGATTGCGCCCCTGTAGCCGAGCGTTGTGTGCTTCCCGAATTTTTTATTGAGGCCGATTATCGTCCTGCCTATTTCCTCGATGCTCTGCTCTTCCTTAAGGCGGAAACCAAGTTCCACAATCTGGGTGGCGGAGCTTTGCAGCGTATTTATACCTATCTCCGAGAATAATAGGAAGGAATCTATTATCGGCGCGCTTCCGAAGGCAGGCATGACCGAAATCAGTGTATCCCTCTTCCAGTCAATCCTGGATTCGAAGGCGATTTTTTTGATGAACTCGAGCGAAGCGATTTGGCCGTTTTTAAGGTTGAAAAGCGCCTTTGCCGTCTTTACCATATTGCTGAAAGGCTCCTCGTTTCCGAATAGGGACAGGACGTCGATAAGGTGTTGTGTCGCCTCTTCGCGCATTTCCCTGCTTCCAAAACCGTTAATGAACGACACAACCGTATCATGGTCATTGATGAATTTCCTGTCATCCCCTTCCGCCTTTCCGAAAAATATTTCCACCGGGAGGAAACGCTCGTCGCCATCCATGCTTATGCGGACGGCGGGCGGTGGTTTGAAAGAAGATAATTCGCTGCGGATATCGGGTGCGGCCTTGATTGGCGGTGCCGGGACTGAAACTCGCTTCAGCCTCGCTTTAATCTCGACAGGCGTATATCTTGATTCTCCCACTCATCACACCACTTATGCTATATGGCAGAAAATGTTTAAAAAGGCTTCACACTTCCACTATTCGTTTTATGTTCCAAAATAGTTTTAGAATTAGGAAAATATGCAAAAAAACACAGATAACTAAGAAAAAAATGTTGAAATAAACAAAACTTAGAATCCGATAAATTCCCTTGCCTTTCCGATTACGCCATGCCTTTTCTTCGGTTTAGGCTCCTCTTCCTTATGCGCATGCCTTTCCTCTTTCTTTGGTTTTGGCATCCCGGATTTTTTCTTTTTCGGCTTTTTCGCAGGCTTGGTTTTTCCCATGGCTTTCGGCTTCTTCCTTGCCTTCTGCTTTTTTGCCTTTTGCTTCGGCTTTGCCGCCCTTCGGGATTTTCCTGCATATTCGGCAACCACCTTGTTGATGAGGTCCAGAAAAATCGCTTCCCTGTTTGTCTGGGTGAGGAGCACGACGTCGCCATGCACAGTATATTGGTCAACGTAATCGCGGTTAAGGGATGCTATCACCGGCACCGGCGATTCAAATACCTTGTCGAGCAGCGCCACGAATTTCTGGCTTTTCAGCTCCATCCTGCCGATTTCATCGATGACAAAAACGTCATACATGTCGACGTTTTCCATGGAGGGAACGGCTATGCTCTCGAACGATTTTATGTCGACGTGGTATTTGCTTACCTTCGGGCCGTTTGCATCCGTGCTTGCGAGCGTTGCAACCTTTCCCGTCTCGAGATCTTCGACAAAAAATCCCGTTCTCGTCCCGTGCTCCGTCTCTTCCGGAGAGATGAAACCGCCGACCTTCAGGCCGCGTCCCTTCAGCTCGTCAACAACCTTTCTGAGAATGGTGGTCTTACCCGATTTCGGCATTCCGGTTACGAAAAAATTGCAAGGCATAAAATCACGAAAAGAAGTAGGAAAGCAATATATAAAAAGAATACCTCAGGTGTAGATGGCGGGCACACGATGATATGGAGTAGCCCTAAAGCCTCAGGAGGGGATTGAACCCCCGACCTCCTGCTGTCAAGGCAGGAGGGATTTGGCCGAAGCCAAAACGACCTCCTGCTGTCTTGATTCCTTTTACAAGACAGGCGCTCTACCACTGAGCTACTGAGGCGAACGAAGTGAGACTCAGGAGCGCATTGAACGAAACGTCGTTCAATCCAAGCTACTGAGGCAAACGAAGTGATAAGGAAGTATTCTTTACTGGAAAATTTTAAATAGGATGCAGTCAACAATAAAGCAGGGTAATTCCTATGTTCAAAAAATCTGAAATTTTTTGGACATCCAAAACTAAGAGGCTAAGAGGTTTTGAATATGGATATTGAAACCAGAATCGAGCTGGTGAAAAGGGCTCCGGCCGAGGAAGTCGTCAGCGAGCAGAAGCTCAGGGAAATATTCGAGAAGTACAAGAGGCCGAAGGCGTACGACGGATTCGAGATTTCCGGCATGGTCCACATCGGAACCGGGCTTTGCACCGCGCTCAAGCTCAACGATTTCATAAAGGCCGGGATAAAGCCGGTCATACTCCTTGCGGATTACCATTCCTGGATAAACGAGAAGCTCGGCGGCGACCTGGATAAGATACGCAAGGTCGGCACCGGCTATTTCAAGCATGCCTTCATATCGCTCGGGCTTGACGAAACCAAGGTGGAATACGTCCTTGCGAGCGACATCTATGATAACGATTACTGGGCGGACGTCCTGAAGATAACGAAAGACACGACGATAAACAGGATGCTAAGGTGCGTGACGATAATGGGCAGGAAGGAAACGGAAGTCACCAAGGCCGCGGCAATGATTTATCCGGCAATGCAGGTCGCGGATGTGTTCAAGCTCGAGGTCCAGCTCGCATTCTCAGGAATGGACCAGAGGAAGGCGTACATGCTTGCCATGGAATTCGCCGGCAAACGAAGCT
>JACCLJ010000095.1 GCA_013425425.1 Microcaldota archaeon | reverse complement strand
AGGGGAATATGTAGCACCCTCCGAATATGAGAGATACGACAGGCTTGACAGGAGAATATTCAACGGGACGCTTATGGCGGAATTCATACGCGGAATGCCCGGATGCAAGGATGCGGAGATGTGCGGAAGCTCTGCGATTTCGACCGGAAGGTTCGGGATTTCCGAGCCGACGATAACCGAATACGGCGCAGAGGGCGTGGACTGCGGCGAGGGGGCGGGGTGCAACTGATGAAAAACAGGAAAGGCCAGGCCTCGATGGAACTTCTTGTTACGCTCGGGATAGTTCTCGCTTTCACGATTCCGGTGATATTCCTTATTTTCACGATAACGCAGGTAGGATACGAGGATACGGCAAAGGCGCAGGCAGACGCATCCGCGAGAACGCTTGCGGAAACGCTCAATTTCGTATACAGCCAGGGGGAAGGCGCGAAGCGGTCGATAGTGCTGAACACTCCGCCGTCCACTGAAAGCGTAACGGTCGCGAATGGCGAGGTGACCATCAGGATAAAAACCTCGGAAGGATATTACGATGGCGTTTATCCGACGTTCGCAAAGATGGAGGGCGGCTCAAGCGAACCGATAACGAAAACGGGCCTGTTCACGGTCGAAGCCAAGTGCAACAACCGCGGCGAGGCCGCCATAACGACGGAGGGGTGAGGGGTTGAAAGCGATGCGCGGCCAGGTTTCCACTGAATTCTTCCTGTATGTCACGGTCTTCATGTTCGTCGTCATAGCGGCATTCCTTCTGGTGAATTATCTCCAGAGCACGGAGATACCCGTCCAGCAGAACAGGATGGCGAAGATTGCGGGCGAGGAGTTCGCGAATGCCGTAACGCTCGCGGTGAAGGGAGGGATAGGTTTCACCTATAACTACAGCTTTCCGAGAACGATCATGGGCGTTCCATATGTTATCAACTTCGAACCCCAGGGTGCGAACGCCATGATAATGGAGTGGCCGGGCCCGTATGGCAATTTCAGCTATTCATACACCATACCGGCGTACGATTACCGGTATGACGGATGCGTTTTTGATAGAAAACTCGTGAGCAACGAATGCTCAAGCGTGATAACTTTAAGTAATGATGGTGATAGACTTACAATATCGCAGGACTGATAGGATGAGCAAAAAAGGCCAGTATTTCAGCTTCGATGCGATAATCGCCTCGGTCATATTCATGATGGCCCTAGTCCTCCTTCTCAGCTACTGGCACAGCGTCAAGGTTTTTCTCGATTACCAGACGAGCGATGTGATTAAAGAGAGCATGAGGATAGCGTCCCTGCTTTTCGTTCCGGCATATCCCGAGGGCGTGGGCTGCGGTTCAATACAGAATCTCGGCTTTGCCGTTTCGTGGGAGGACAAAAGGGTGGATAAGGAGCTTCTCGCGTGCGCGTATGCCCTTAGCGGCGCCGAACTGAAGGAGAAGCTCGGGACGCCCTACAACGTCTCCATAACCGTTACGTACCTCGATGACGGAACATGGTTCATGATCGGAAACCTGGTGCCCTCGGATGCAAGAGAAGTCGTCAACATGAGAAGGGCCGCAACGGTGTACGGCGCCAGTGACGAAAGCACGAGGCTTGCGACGGTCGATGTTTCGGTTTACAGATAGTTCTTCTTCTCGATAAATGCCCTAATGTTTTAATATGTGTCTAAATATACGTTTAAATATATTAGTGTATATAATATAATGGGTGTGGGTCTATGAAATTTAGGGAAGAGAAGGAGATTCTTAAGGGGGAGAAGAACAAGGAAGAGGGAAAAACAAGAAAATTCTTCAAGAAACTCGCCCGGCACGCGCTTATTCCCGTAGCCGCCGCGATGCTTACTTTTTCACCGGTCGCAAAGGATATCAATCCTTTTTATTCGAAGCCGGCTCTTGCTGAAGAGGTTCCCACGGGCAGCACTGGTTCAACTTCTACCGCAGGAAACACAAATACGGCAAAGGCGGACAATGCAAACAGGCTGAAGGACCTGGCCCTGGGCGGAAAGCTCATAGGCAACGAAGCAGGCGTCTCGATTGCCGCAACCATGAATTACGGCATGTGGGGCGGCGCAGACATCGGCGTGATGATGTTCGGCGAGCGCGAATCGCCTTATTTCGTATTGTCGCTTACGCCCGGGCTTGAGAAGAAAGGCGTCAAGTTCAGGTATTTCGGAAAGCTCGCATTCGTGCAGCTTAATTCCTGGATTTACACCTCGCATTCCCTGAGCCTCGGCTACGGAAAGCAGTTCAAGAACTGGGGATTCAACCTCGGCGTTATTGCCGGCGGTGCGCTTTCCTACCCGACTTACGATAATATTTATTTCAACATGGCAGGAGGGGTATCGTTCAATATCAAGGAAACGCTCTATCTCTATGCGCTTGCGAAGAGCTATTTCGCGGCAGGCAACGCGATGCGGACCGCATACGTCGGATACTACGGCCCGAAATTCCAGGGTGTCGAAGCCGGGATACTGGTCAAGATCAAAGAGCTCACAGGAAAGGTTTACTGGGACCACGACGTCGTCCAGAGCAAGGGCGGGCTCATCCTGGGAACGCAGTTCAATATTACAAAAAAGATTAAGGGCGGCATCAGCGGCGGCATTGGAGTCACCCATATGACCGAAGAGCTCGGCGGGCGCACCAATTTCATGGCACAGGCGTTCCTGAATCTTATTTACGTGGGCGACAGCGGCATAACGCAATCGTACAAGGCGTCTTATGAGAGGTACCAGAAAGGCGGAATCCCGCTTCAGACGGATATAAACAGCCCGCCGCAGCTCAGCCCACTGTCATCGCAGGAGAGGGCATGGGAGAATGAGGCAAAACAAAACCTTATTGAGAGCGGCAACATGGATGAATTCGTATCCACGAATAGCGGGGCATCGAAAGAAGAGATAATCACGAACGCAAGATGGCTCAGCAGGAGCCTTGCGGAAGTGGCGTATGCAAACAACGCGGAAAGCGCGCTGATGCAGCTTAAATTCTTCGACCCTTCGGTAAAATACATCGCGAATGCGAGCCACGAGGAGATACTCGACTTTTTGAGGAAGTATCTGGAATGGCAGCAGACGCACGGCTCATACGAGGGCATGCCCGACTATCTTCTGAACGGAATCGCAGTCTGCGCAGGCATCCATTCGCTGACAGCAATGTACCTGATAAAGAACGGCATAGGCGCCGCTGCCTTTTCGGTCAACGCGCCGCAGGGACCTCATGTTGTTGCGGGGTATTGGACGGAAAACGAGACGGGAATAATAGATTATGGAGATAAGTTCGTTGGACCGGCAAATTCGCTTGACGAGGTAATAAGAGCATACGGCGAGTTCAGGGGAGCACCGACATACGTCACCCAGATTTTCATCCCGAAAAAAGATGACAGCTGGAATTACGTAGGGACGTGGATCACTCCCGAAGGCCGGCTGCTCAACAACTCGCTGGGCTTCGACAACTTCCACCTGATGAGAGCATACCTGCTTGGCATACCAGGATTCTAGCCAAAAAGAGAGCCGTGGTTTGCCTCTTTTATTTTTGCTTTTACCCAGCCCCCGAGC
>JACCLJ010000084.1 GCA_013425425.1 Microcaldota archaeon | reverse complement strand
CCCAGAAAAGCAGCGATGAAAAGGGCAGGGCCGTCCTGTACGACATTGCCGAAGAGGAAAAGGCCCCAGCGGAAGAGCAACAGCCTCCAGCCGAAGAATTTGAATGCACAACAAATGCCACTTGTGAAGATATCGAATATTGCGCAATGGCTGTAGGTGCAGTAGGAGGAAACTGCGAACCTGTTGCGGGCGAATGCGGCTATGCTGCAAACCATGTCTGGGTAGTATATGAATGCGGCTCCGAAGCAGGATGCCCTTCATGCAGCTCTGGTTTTGATTGTTCTGCCCACGTGTGCGCGGCTACGGGAGCAGCGCCACCTGGAGAAGAAGGGATTACTGCGGATGAAGCACAAGCGGCGCTTGATGCGGCTCTGGCTGCCATAAACGCTGCGGAAGCCGCAGGAAAGGATGCAGGGGCGGCAAGGGCGCTTTATGAGCAGGCACAGAATGAATTCGCGGCTGGCGATTATGAAGCCGCGAAACAGCATGCGGAAGAAGCATTGAGCATGGCAAATGCAGCACAGCCACTGCCAG
The DNA here is from genome assembly GCA_013425425.1 of Microcaldota archaeon. Taxonomy (GTDB): domain Archaea; phylum Micrarchaeota; class Micrarchaeia; order Anstonellales; family Bilamarchaeaceae; genus JAVZJR01. Next base: position 16,206 of record JACCLJ010000084.1, on the reverse strand, counting down.
AGGAACAGCCAGAGGCGCCTGCAGCTGAAGAGCTGCCTGCCGGACAGCCAAGCAGCTTCCCGTGGATAACCGCGTTAATCTTGCTGGCGATCATAGGGCTTGTCGGTATTGGCGCATACTGGTTCCTTATAAGAGGAACAGGAAAAAGAGGGCGCTGATTTCCTCTTTTTTATATTTTTTAAGAACTTTTTATTTATACCCGTCTATTGGTAATATAATCATCCGGATTCCTGCCCTGCCTGCGCGACAGTTAGCATTTAAAATAGGAGATGAGATTCCAGCGTGTGATTAAATGCCGGTCAAGGAAAGAAACCCCTGGTTCGTGGTAGTGGCGAGCATTTTGACTTTTTTCATATATGCCCTCTACTGGTTTTATTCCACATCGAAGGAGCTGATAGAGCTTACGAAAAGCAAATCCAGCGCGGTTCTATGGCTTATCGGCCTGTTCATCCCGTTCGTCAACCTGTACGTGATATGGAAATACTGCGAAGCGGCCGCAAAGATATCCGAGGGCCGGAGAGACACGGTATTGCTCTTCATCGTCTGGATAATCTTCGTGCCGCTGGCGATGTTCTGGATACAGAGCGATATCAACAAATATGCGAAATAATCTTTCAATGCGAGGTTATCTATGCTTGTCATGATGTGCGGCCTGCCCGGCACCGGAAAAAGCACGCTTGCGCGGGAGGTCGCCAGGAGAGTTGGCGCGATGCACCTCAGCAGCGACTCGATCCGCATGAAGATGCTCAGGGAGAGGACTTACTCCGAGAAGGAAAAGGAGAAGATATACGAAGTGATGTTCGAAGAGGCGGAAAAGCTTCTCGCTGCGGGCAAGAACGTGATGCTTGATGCGACATTCTACAAAAAAACGCTGCGGGCAAAAGCCAAGCGGATCGCGGCGAAGTCGGGAAGCACTCTTTTCACCGTGGAATGCATCACGCACGAGGATTTGCTGAAAGAGCGGCTATCCGCGAGAAAAAAAGAGAAAAACGAGAGCGATGCGGATTTCGCGGTTTACAAAAAAGTGAAGAAAGTTTTCGAGCTGATCAAAGAGAAGCACCTTGCGGTCGACACTTCGCTTCCTTTGCAAAAACAGATCGAGCTTGTCCTGGATTATCTTTACGAGCGGCGGTAGCAAAGGAAACCAATTTAATGTTTATCTCCCCATCCGAAGCATGAGAAACGCGGCTTTGTTATCGCTAGCAGTATTCGGCCTGTTATTCCTTTTCGGGTGCGCATCCATAGAATCGCCGTTTGAAGTCACCACGACGCAGTTTGCAGAGGGTGCGGACGTAACCCTGATCGATTATAACGTTGCTGAAAACAATACAGTGCAGTTCAACATGTCCAGATATCTCTGGGCTTACTATTTCCCGTACGCCGGGGACCCGGATAACCGGACCGTCATTGCGGTCGAGTTCGACATCTGCGGCCGCCAGTACCTCGGCTCCTATCCGAGCAACATTACGATATATTATCCTCAGTTCGGAACAACCGGCCAGGTGCTTCATGCAGGCCAGCTGAACGGCTGCGTGCACGTATACAATGACACCGGCTTATTGGATTCCTTCCTGAAGATGGACTCCAACCCCCTTCAATGCTGCGAGCGCAGCAATGTGAACAAGCTCGTGGAAAGGTATCCGAAGGTATACAATGCGACCGAAGCCGTGGAGCTTGCGATATGGGACAGCGCCAGGAATGTTTCCGGAGTGAACTACACCTGTTTCGCAGGCGATCCGGACCGGGTGGTTACCGGAGCGGCGTTCGCGGACAGGAATCTGGAGTACGGAAGCCCCTCGATATTCCTCTTCACCTGCCCGGCATATGGAGCGGAAGGGCGATACACCGTAACCGTAAAACAGGTAGCGACCTTTGACGGGGCGATTTATACCTGGACGGACACGCCGGGCTATTACACGGAGCTTGTAATAGCCAATGGCGGCACGCATGAGCGGTTCCCGCTGAGAATGGATATCGGTTCTGACAGCGCGGGAACGATCGAGGTTTCGAATGTTTCGCTGAGATACAACAACCGCCTCGCGTATGATGCCGATGAGCCTGCAGTCGCGATAGGGCCGGACAGCACCCCGATATGGGCTTCGAACGAGTCGACCCTTGCCGATGGAACCTTCGATGCGGAAACAGACCTGAGCGAATCGGATGTGGACAACTGCACCATGATAGGCGTGAATGCGGACAACATCACATGCAGCGATTCCACTATCATATGGTCGGACATAACCCTCGCTGAAATACGCAACTCGACGGTAAGCTATACGAGTTCAGTCGCCTTCCTCGCTTACAACTCGAACATAACCAACGCGGACAATATCTGGTACTTCAGGGCATATAACGCAACCTACAAGGACGGCATCGTATACGACGGCATATTCATAGTGAACCTGAGCGGCATTCCATCACTGGGGTACGTATCCGCCCCATACAACTACGGATGCAACGGCTCCGGCGCGACCTGGATATTCGCGGGCATAGACGAGGTGGTTGTGGCGGATGCGAACTGGGTGACCGATAACGACTGCCTCTTGGAGCTCTACGACAGCTTCGCCGGGTTCGGCGGCGCGACCAGCGTCATGGGCATACAGAAAATAAACGTTTATGATTCCTATTTCGGGGCTTTCGACCTTTACGCGCCCATGGTTTTCGATAACGCGGTCATGACTCTCGACAACGCAACGTTCTTCTGCTACAATTCAAGCATGACGTTCAACAATTCCCTGACCGTGACCGGAACGCCGAGGATCTGGGTCATCGGAAACGGAACGGTCACATTCTCGAACCTCGGGGCGGCCTATCCCGAAGTGTGGATAGTCGACAACGAGACAAAATCCGAAGCGCGTTTGAACAACATAAGATTCCTCGACCACTGCACCGACTGCACCTTAACCTCGGACTACGTCCTCGGCGAAAGATTCGTCTCCTTCAACGACAGCGCGATGCCTTTCATAAACAACACCAATGCGACCGTCGTAATGTACAACGTAAGGGGTTTCAGCGGGAACATCTATTATTACGATGATTATGCGGCCAATATCGGCACGGTATTCTCAAGGGGCGCGCTCTGCGATGCGGCAAGATGCACGAATATCCAGTACAACGCGACCACCGGGGTCCTGATGTTCGATGTCACCGGACTTTCGAGCTATGCCGCGCAGACGCTGGTTTTAGGCGGAGGGGGAGGGGAAGAGCGCAAGCAGCTCTCCGTTTCCGAAGAGCAGGTATGCCCCGGAAACGAAATCGGATTGACTGCAGCCTACCGCGGCGCTCCGGTAAGCGATGTCGAGGTTGAGCTGATGCAGTATTCCCCGTACGCGGGCGTTATCGCAACCGCATATACGGACAGCGGGGGCAGGGTGCAGTTCACGATGCCGCAGGAAGCGGTTTACCGCATTTCTTTCGCCAGAAGCGGATACTACTACGATAATCCTTACGCAATAGATTATGCAATGTGCAGCGAGGAAGAAGCGCAGCCCGAAGAAGCGGTGCCCCAGGAGCAGCCGCAGGAGGAACAGCCGCCTGCAGAGCAGCCCTCTGAGCAGCCCGGGGAGGGCGTGCCGCCCGAGCAACCCGTGGTAGAGGAGGTGCCGGAGCAGCAGGAGCCCGGAGAGACGACCGCCCCTATCGAACCGCCGTCTTCATTGCCTGCTGGCGGGGAGGAAGCTGGCGCCGGAGCCGGAGAAACCGGGCAATGCGCGAACCTTTTCGGCATATGCTGGTACTGGCTGGCCTTGCTTGTCATCATACTGGCGGCTGGCGCGGTTTATTTTATTTTCATCGGAAGCAGGCGAAGATGAGAGAGGCGGATGCAATGGACGAGAAGACGGCAGAGCAGCTGAAAAAACCATCAAGCTTTCCATACAGCGCAGGCAAGGTAGATTTCATCGAGACGCACATCTCATGGATTTACCTTGCGGGCGACTACGCCTACAAGGTGAAACGGCCGGTGAAATTCTCCTTCCTGGATTTCTCGACTTTCGAAAAGAGGAAATTCTTCTGCGAGGAGGAGGTTCGGCTCAACCGGAGGCTCTGCCGTGAGATGTACATGGGCGTAGTGCCGGTTGTGAAGCGGGCCGGAGGCGTTTTCTTCGAAGGCAAGGGCGAGACGATAGAATATGCAGTCAAGATGAAAAGGATGCCGGAAGAGCGCAGGATGGACCGCCTGCTTGAGAAGGGCGCGGTGGGCGTTGCGGATGTGGAGAAACTAGCGCTTTCGATCGCGAAATTCCACGAGAGGGCGTTCATAATACACGACCCGGCCTACGGCGAGCCGGAGCTGATAAAAGAGCAGATAGACGACATAAAAAAGCACCGCGCCGCGATCGAAAAGGCGTGCGGGATGGGCGCGAAGGTGGATTTTGCGCTCAAGAAATGCGACGATTTTTTCAAGAGGAACGTTCCGCTGCTTCTGAGGAGGCAGAGGGAAGGCATGATACGCGACTGCCACGGAGATCTGCATTCTGCGAACATATTCCTTGCGGACAAGGTCTGCATCTTCGACTGCATAGAATTCAGCAAAAACTTCCGCTACATAGATACTGCAAGCGAAATCGCGTTCATGGCCATGGACCTGGATGCTTTCGGAAAAGAGGATTTATCGAAAGCGTTCGTCAAAAGATACCTCAACCTTGCCGGAGACAGGGAAATGCTCCTGCTTCTAAATTATTACAAATGCTACCGCGCGAACGTGCGGGCGAAGATTGCGGCCATAGAATACTCGCAGAAGCCGAACGAGGATTCGAAGAAACGCATCGCGAAGTACTGCGAACTCATGGAGAAGTATGCGAAGAGGCTGTGATTTATGGCTCATCTAAAGCGCGCACTTGGATTGTTGGAAACCGCCATATGCGGCGTGGGGATAATACTCGGAGCAGGCATATACGCGCTCATCGGAGCAGGCGCGGGGCTTGCCGGCTCGGCATTGTGGCTTGCCTTCGTAATCGCCGCAATAGTCTCCGCATTCAGCGCATTGAGCTATGCTGAGCTTTCATCCATGTTTCCCAAGGCCGCAAGCACTTACGAATACGTAAGGAATGCATTCGGGAGAGGGCCCGCCTTTATCATCGGCTGGCTCATGCTCGCCGGGCTTGTCGTAAGCTCGGTCACCGTCTCGATCGGCTTCGCGAATTATTTCAGCGCGCTTACCGACACCCCGCAGTGGCTTGGCGCCACGGTCGTGATGGCCTTCTGCTTCGCCATTCTCCTTCTCGGGATAAGGGAATCCGCGCTGATCGGGATAATCACGACTGCGATCGAAGTGCTGGGGCTTATAATCGTGATAGCGATAGCCGTTCCGCATTTCGGCTCCGTGGATTATTTTGAAATGTCTGCGCTCGGCATAGGCGGGGTATTCGCGGCCGCCGCCCTCGTTTTCTTCGCATACCTCGGCTTCGAGGACATGGTGAAGCTTTCGGAAGAGGTGAAGGAGCCGAAGAAGACCATGCCGAGGGCCATAATACTCGCGATATCGTTCACCACCGTCCTTTACGTCCTCGTCGCAATCGCTGCAGTCAGCATCCTTCCCTGGAACGTGCTCGGCGAATCGAAAGCGCCGCTCGCAGACGTCGCAGGAAGCGTTTTCGGGTCTTCGGTTTACGACATAGTCGCAATAATCGCGCTTTTCGCCACCGGCAACACCGTGCTGTTCATGCTCCTTGCAGGCTCGAGGCTCATCTACGGCATGGCTGACAGCGGCGCATTCCCGAAGCAGCTTGCATTCATCAACAACAGGGGCGTTCCCATATACGCGACCATTGCGATATGCGGCATAACATATATCCTGACCTACAGCGGGAACATAATGCTCGCAGCGCTCGTTACGGACCTTCTCCTGTTCACCGTATTCGCCGCGGTCAACGCTTCAGTCATAACGTTGAGGTATAAACTGCCAGGCATGAAGCGGGGCTTCAGGGTGCCGCTCAGCATCGGAAAACTCCCGCTGCTCCCCCTCTTCGGATTTTTCACCTCGCTTCTTCTGATAGCAAGCGTGGGGGTGGAGGCGTTTCCCTACGCGGTTTTCATCCTGCTGGCCGGCGCGGCGGTCTATTTTGCCAGAAACAGGAAAATCAAAATCAAAAACGAGAACAGGGAAAAGAAAAAGTGAAGATTTGATTTATTCCCTGGGAAAGCCGCACTTTCCGATCAGAGGTACGAACATCACCGGAAGCGCTTTCTTGTACGCGCCGCGCGAGTATAGAATCAAATCCTGGTGGAGCCTGCTGCCTACTGGCGCGATAAGCTTTCCATCCGCCTTGAGCTGCTTTATGAGCGGATGGCCTTCGATGTACGGCATCCCAGCAGTCACGATTATGCGGTCGTAAGGCGCTTCCTCATCATAACCGCAGCTTCCATCTCCGCTAAAAAGCGAGGCGTTTTTCGCCTTGCCGTATTTTTTGAGGTTGTTTTTTGCGAGTTCAGTGAGTTCGGGCACGATGTCGACCGAGACGATCTTTCCTTTCGGGCCTGCGAGATGCGAGAGAAGCGCGGCGTTATAGCCGGAGCCCGTGCCGAGCTCGAGCACTTTCGCGCCATCCTGCACGTCCAGCTCCTCAAGCATGAAAGCAACCACGCTCGGCGCGGATATTGTCTGGCCGTAACCGATGGGCATTGGATAATCCTCGTATGCCGAGATGCGTGCGCCTTCAGGCACGAAAAAAATCCGGTCCACGGCAAGGAATGCCTTTTTCACGCGCTCCGTGCGTATCCATCCGCCCGCAAGCAGCTGCTGCACGAGTTCCGCGTCCGAATCCATGATTAACCCAGGGCGTTTCAAACTATAAACTTAGCGATGTTGAGAAATAAAATTTCTCAACTGTTGAAATTGCAAAGCAATTTCCACAACTCGGGCTTAGCTGCACTTCCACGTATGGACCAGGAGGGCGCAGACTCCGATAACCCTATGCTGCGCCAGCCGCTTGATGCTTCTCTCACAATTTGCAGCATGCTCATGATTAGCTTTAAGTATAGTAATTTCTAAAAGCTATATACATGGGATTGACCGACAAATCGGTCAATAATTGAAAAATGGTGATTTTTCAATGGAGAAGCAGACGTTCGGCGGGGATGACGACAGCGAGCAGCCCGCAGCGCAGCAGAAAAAACTCAAACTTTCAAAATTCGAGCTGGGCCCGGATTATAATATACGGGAAATATTCTGGAAGATAATGGCGTCCTACGCGACAACGAAATCGCCGGGCATGGACCTTGCCGGCCTTCATAACCAGAGGATTGCGCTGATGCGGTCTGCGCTTTCGGTCATGGAAAGCAGGGAAAGCGGTTTCTACGGCCTGAGCCCGCAGTTCATCGCCCGGTATGCGATGATGATGGCGCTCGATGCCGGGTGGGAGGACGCATTCCTCGAGCTGATCGGCCGCGCCAGGGAAAGCAGGGCGGAGAGCTGGCAGCCGGTGGTGCAGGCGCTGAAGCATCTGCTCGCATCGGAGAAATACAGGAAAAAGGCCGTGGACTGCATGAAGGCGGGGATAAGAAATTCTGGCTCTTATCCAAGCATACTTTTCTACGTCCCGAAAATCGGGGACAAGGAGCTGGTTTCGGAGCTGAAGAGGGAGATAAGCATATACGCAAGGGGCGATGTGGACGAGAACCAGCTGAACGCGCTGGATTCCCTCGCCATGCTTGCCGGCGAGGAGGATGTGAAAGGCATGCTTCTCAGCCTTCTCAGCCACTGGAACGTGGACATACGCAGGAAGGTTGCCGGCATAATAAAGGGCGTCGCGCTGGACGAGAAATCCGCCGCCCTGATCAACAGGAGAATCGAAGCCGAACCGGACGAAGAGATAAAAAGGGTACTGAAAAAGAAAGTGATGTCATGGAAGAAATAGTCAGGATACCCGCCGAACGGGTCAGGGCTCTGATGGGGCCGGGCAGCGGGACGAAAGAGCTTATAGAAAAGAAATGCAACGTGAAGCTCAGCATGAGCACTGAAGGGGAGGTTGTCATAAACGGGGAGAGCGCCGACGTCTTCTTCTCAAAGGACATAATCATAGCGATAGGCCGCGGGTTCGAGCCGTCGGTTGCACTGAAGCTTACAAAGGAGGATTACCATTTCCACCTCATACATCTCAAGGAATACCTTTCGAGCGAGAAGGCGATAACGAGGATAAAAGGAAGGATAATCGGTGAAAACGGCAAGATGAAGGAGGAGATGGAAAGCGCGACGGAGTCGGACATCAGCATTTATGGCAATACCGTCGCCATAATCTCAAAGATGGATTCCATGGAATATGCCAAAGAGGCCATAGAGCTGCTCATCAGCGGGGCCAACCATTCAACCGTTTACGCCTATCTGGCAAGGGCGCGGAGAAAGATATTCGACGAGCGGCTCAGGGCATGACGCAATTCTTTTAAATCCAGAACGCCTATTTCAATTGACGAGGTAGTTGCTATGGAAATAAAAGAAGCCTTAATCCTGGATGAAAACGACCCCCTATCGAAAGCGCTTGCCGGCATACTTGACAGCCGGACCGCGGTCATAATCACGAGAGATGGGAAATATTGCGGGATAATAGACGACCGCAACATGTGGCTGCTGAGCGTCGAGAATCCCGTAAAGACGAAATGCAAAACGATGGCCATCAAGCCGACAGTGCTTAACCCGGAAACCGGCATCCTTGAGAGGATCGATGCTTTCCTCGGCGGGCATTTCAAGGCGCTCCCGATCGTCGATGAGAGGGGGAAGCCCCTGGGCATAACCACGAGGGTTGAACTGCTGAGGGACATGTCCGCTTCATCGCTCATTCCGAAGGCAGGGGTAAAAACGCTGATGAGCTCGCCCGTTTATCTGATAGACGAGAAAAAAACCGTGGCAGAGGCAAAGCTCGAGATGAAAAAATACGATGCAAGGCGGCTTGTCGTGACAAGCAGGGGGATTCCCCGCGGCACCTTCTCCACGCTTGACCTCGCCGCGGAAAGCCTCAGGCCGCTGGAAAAGCAGAAGATGGCGTTTGTAGCGACAAAAAGAAGCTATGACGACCAGCCGCTCGTGAACATCTACAGGCCCGACGTAACCACGGTTCCGGAGAATTCCAGCGTGGAAGAGGCGGCAGCCGCGATGATACGAAAATCCGTCTCATCCGTGGTTGTGATGGGCGGAAACAAGCCGGCCGGGGTGCTCTCCGCAATCGACATCTTCAAGAATGTCCGGGAGGCGGCAAAGGAATCGCTCGAAATAGACATAAGCGGCCTTGACGACGAAACAATCATCTACCGCGATTCCATAAGGCAGGCGATAGAAAAGGTGGCGGACAAATTCGCGGTCAGCTTCGGCGTACGGCGCGTGGGCGTGCACGTAAAGGCCGGCAAATCCGTATATACTGTCAATATCCTCCTGGAAGGGGATAAGGAAAATTTTTCCATACGCGCGGAGGGCCCGAAAATCAGCGATACGGTGAACATCGCGGCGGCCGAGCTGGGGGAACGGCTTTCGAGGAAGAAGGGACTGCTCAAAAGCAGAAAGTCATTAACGAAGGGTGGTTTCCTATGAATTCGAAGAAAGGGCAGGTGAGCACGGAGCTTCTCGTCATAGTCGGCCTCGTGCTGGTTGTTTTCATACCGCTTCTTACGCTGGTTTATTTCAAAGCGACGGAGGCGAACGAGCAGATCGCCGCCTACCAGGCCGAGCTCCTCGTATTCCGCCTTGCATATCTTGCGAATTCCGTGGGCAGCCTGGGCACGAACAGCACGATATACACCGACCTTTACATCCCGCAGGATATCGTTTATCTCAAATCAGCGACTTTCGGGAACGGCGGGGAGATAACGCTCAAGCTGCTGACGATCGAGGGCGAGACGGAAATATCCGAGGTCGTGAAATACCCGATAAAGGACGCGGGCACGCTCGCGGAAGGGCCTGCCTACGGCTGGGCGCGATTCCGCATAACGAGCGTTTACGAGGGCAGCAGGGGGCAGGTGGAGATAAGCAGGGAGTGAAGGCGCTCCGCCCAACATTTAAAAAACAATGCCCGCATATTTTTCTCACCCGAACGGACTACCAGCGTAATGGCGGTAGGAGGGCTTGATTCTCATGGACAAGAAAAAATTTGCAGAAGCCATCAACAAGGCTCTTGAAGAAAAAGGGAAAAGAAAATTCATCCAGAGCGTAGAGGTAATAATAAACGCGCGCGGCGTGGATTTCTCGAAGAGCGAAAACAGGGTCAATGTCGATATCCTCCTCCCGAAAGGAAAGGGGGGGAAGGAGCTTAAGGCCGCGGTGATAGCCGAGGAGGCGTTGGCCGACCAGGCGAAAAAAGGCGGTGCTGACCTCATAATACCGCCCGCGGCGCTGCCTTCATACGCAGACCCGAAGAAGGTAAAGGACATCGCAGAGAACTATTTCATCCTTGCGCAGCCGAACCTGATGGGGCAGGTCGCAAAATCGCTCGGCCAGTACCTGGGTAAACGGGGAAAATTGCCGGCGCCGATTGTCGGGGACGTGCGCGGCCTCATAGAGCGCTCCAAGAAATCCATAAGGGTTGCGACGAAAGGCAAATACCTTCCGGTCCTCCAGGCATTCGTCGGAACGGAAAGCATGTCTGCGGACGAGCTCGTTGAAAATGCGGAAACCGTTTACGAAACCGTGAAGGGCAAGATAGGCGGCGAGGGCAACATAAAATCGGTTTACATAAAGCTTACGATGGGCAAGCCGGTGAAAGTGGGTTGATACTCATGGCATACAAAGCTGATGTTAACAGGAAAGCGGTCAAGGAAAAAATAGAAAAGGTCAAGGAGGTTACGCACGAGCTGAAGCGCTACAAGACGGTCGCGCTCATCAGCCTCGAAAAGCTTCCGGATGCGCTCTTCCAGTCCCTCAGGAGGAAGATACGGGAGGATGGCGGAAAGGTGTTCGTGCTGAAAAAACCGGTGATAACGCGGGTGCTCCATTCGAACGCCCAGCTTGCGGCAAGGCTTCCGGACTGCGACAGGCCGGTCGCGCTGGCGCTCACGAACTGGTCCCCATACAATCTCAACAAATTCCTTAAAGACAACAAAAAGAGAAGGCCGGCGAAAATAAACGAGATAGCCATCTCCGAAATAATCGTCCACGAGGGTGAAACCGACCTTCCGCCGGGCCCGGCGCTTTCCGAGCTTAAGGCCGGAGGGGTCAACGCGCAGATAAAGGGAGGAAAGATCATCGTCGCAAAGGAGAGCGTCATTGCCAAGAAAGGCGAAAAGATAACCGTGGCAAAGGCAAAGGCGCTCCAGACTCTCGGCGTGAAGCCATTCGAGACGAGGGCGAGGCTGGTTTTCGGTTTCGACGGCGAGTATATCTATGCGAGCGACCTGCTCGACATCGGAGACACCCTAAACACCGACCTTCAGGCATCCATAAGGGATGCATTCAACATTTCTGTTAATGCCGGTTACCCGACTTCCCTGAACGCAGAGCATCTGCTTCAGGAGGCATTCAGGCAGGCGTTAAACGCAGCTGTTAACGGGGAGCTATACACCATAGTCACTATGGACCAGCTCCTTCTTTCCGCACTGAGGCAGGGCAAGGCCCTTTCCGAGGTGCAGGCGAAGGAGAGCGCTCCCGCAGAACAAAAAACGGAGGAGAAAAACGAGGGGTGAAAATATGACAAAAGTAGATCCATATTTGCATGCAGTGCTTCTTCTGCACGGTGCGGGAAAGGAGGTTACGAAGGAAAGCATCGTCAAGGTAGTCCACGCAAGCGGCGCGGCTGTTGACGAAGCGAGGGCGAAGGTTCTTGCCGACGCCATAAAGGACGTCAACTTCGAGGACCTTCTGAAGAACGTTGCCATGGCGGCAGCGGCTCCTGCAGCGGCACCTGCGGCAGCGGCAGGCGGGGAAGCAAAGAAAGAGGAGAAGAAGGAAGACGAAGGAAAGAAAGACGAGCAGGCGGCAGCAGGCCTTGCGAGCCTCTTCGGCTGATTCTTTTTATTCTTTTATTTTTTCTTTTCTTTGGCCAGCGAGGTACGATAGTCGTAACCTATTTAAACACTTGTCTTAATCATATATAAACAGGTGGACTATTCATGGACAAAATAAAAATGGAAATAGCCGGAGAGATATCGCTTTCAGAGGATGCCGGCGCGACCATGAGGAAGTGGAGGGAAATATTCGGCATGAGCCAGGTCGAGCTCGCCAAATACCTCGGCATCACGGTATCCACTATCAGCGATTATGAAGGCAACCGGAGGAAATCGCCCGGAACGGCGGTCGTAAGGCGCTTCGTCAACGCCCTTTTCGAAATAGACAAGGCAAAGGGCGGCTTGATCACCCAGAAATTCGCCGAAAAGGAAAAGCCCGTGGGTGATTTCTTCGAGGTGCACGAATTCGCGAGAAGCATATCGCTCAAGGACTTCATCAGCCTCATAAAAGGCAGGGTCATGACGAACGAGGACCTTGTGGAATCGAAGAGGATTTACGGCTACACCCTCATAGACAGCATAAAGGTCATACTCGACATGCCATTCTCCTATTTCCAGAACCTTTACGGCAACGTCAACGAGCGCGCGTTCATTTTCATGGGAGTGAGCACGGGAAGAAGTCCGTTTGTCGTCGTGAGGGTCAGCCCCTCAAAGCCCTCTGCGATCGTGCTGCACAACATGGACCCGGCAAAAATAGACAAGCTCGCGGTGAAAATCTCCGAAAAGGAGAGGATACCGATGATAATAACCAGGATGCCGGTAGAGGAAATAAAGGGCGCCCTGAACAAGATATGATTACAGATTAAGCTGCTCTTTGACGACTTCAAAAATAACGATGTCGCTGAAGAGCATCTCATCTTTCGGGCATCCGGGGTCGCTCGGCCTTGCCCCGATTCTGCCCGATATTTTCCCTATCATCAATGCCGCCTTTTCCGGTTCTTTTACGAATCCTTCCGCGCATGCCTTCATGGTGTGTATGTAATCTATCGAGGCGATCTTGTTCATGCCATCCAGCACGGTGATGGCCTGCATCGGATCTGTTTTTCCGATGGCCGTCACAAATTCGCGGACAAGCGTTTCGTCTTCGGTTGCCATAAGGAGTTCGATTGCGCATACAATTGCTTTTTCCTTCACTGGCGGGCCGAATTCGCCCAGCATCGATGCCAGCTGGCTGCCCCCCTTCAATCCTCCGTCCTTGAGCCTGACGCTGTTAAAAAAATTCTCCATCATCCCGTGGAGTTTTTCCGGTGCGAAGCCGGACAGCTTAAGCACTCCGGCGGCTATCTCTTTCGTGCAGTTTTCCTTTGTCAGTATTATGTCGACCTGCGGCGCACGTTTTCCGAAAACTTTTGCCGCGCTTTCCGATGCGGTTTTCCTGAATATGCCCTTGAGCGCGTTCTTTCTCGCCCTTCTCCTGATCTGCTCGTCGCTTTCAGCCCGATGAACGAACTGCCTTGAAATTTCCCTTCCTCTCCCGTTTCCGTTGGCTCCCATACCGCTCCTCTCTGAAAAGCATTAACTAGTATGATTAATTAGTATGTTATAAAATGTTTATAAACGTTGGCTGGCTAAAGGAGTTTCAGTTTGCCGAATATCCTGTCTAATTTTTCTTCATCCCATGGCCCTGCGCCGAAGCAGGTTATGGTGCCAGCTTCGACCTGTGTGTGCCCGGCATCGCGTATCAGCTCGCACGGCACGCCCCCACTCTTCGCAAGCTCGAAATATTCCAGAAGTTCCCCCTCGCTATTCACCTTCAGGACTATCTTCTTCTGCCCCTCCCTTTCCCATGCTTTCACGGTTTCGGGGCTGCTCCGCTCGGCTTTTTTGAATGCCGAAAGCGATGCATGACTGCATTGCGCGGCAAGCTTCCCCTTGCCCATCTTCAGATCCGCGCGCACGACTATCGCCTGCTTGTACACTCATTTCACCCTCTTTATGGCGAGCTTCACTTCCCTGCCGTCAATCTCGTCCTCTTTCATGTTTTCAACGCCTTTGAATTCTATCTTCTTCGCATTCACGCCCTTCATAAGCGCATCCTCGTTTTTCCTGACTATCGCCTCTATCTCCTTTTCGGCGTCGATATAAATGCTTATGGCATCCTTTTCGAGAAGGTTTTCGGTCTTCCTGAGGTTCTGCACCCTCCTCTTCACCTCGCTCATCATGCCCTCCTCATAAAGCTCCTCGTCTATTTTCATGTCTATATGCACCTTTCCGTTCGAAAAGTCGCACGATGAGAACTTGCCGCCGGGCATCTCCTCCACAACGGCCACGTCCTTTGCGTTTACCATCATATTCAGGATTTTCCCGAATGCCCTGACGGCATCCATGATCTCGTGGGATTTGCTCTCAATGTACAGCGTCCTTATGGGCCATCTCGTCTTTATCGCCGCACTCTGCCTCGCCAGCAGGGCCGAGGAGGTTATCTCCTTTATGACATCCATCTGCTTCTCGGCGACGTTGTTTATCCTCCCCTCCTCCCCCCTCACCATTCCCACGAGCGACAGCGATTCTTCCTTCTCGTGCGCGCTGAAAAACCTAAGGTAAAGGTATTCGGATATGAAAGGCGATACCGGTGCAAGCATGACAAGCGACTTCAGGAGCACGGTGTATATGGTATAAAGCGCGCCTTCCGGATTGTTCCCCTTCGCTATCCTGTCCTTCGCTATCTTCATGTAGAACCTGCTGAAGTCCTCGGTGATAAATGTGCGCATCGCCTTGATTCCCTTGTTCGGCTCGGTGTTTTCGAATGCCTGGCGGTATTCCTTTATGGTGTTGTTCAGCCTGCTTATCACCCACTTGTCAGCCTCGTCCAGTTCGGCCTCCCCTATCCTCTTCTTGGGGTAGAATCTTTCCAGGAAAACCGTCAGGTTCAGGGCTATGTTGAGGTCCGAGCTGCATTTCTTCATGTCATCCCAGCTGAACTTGAGCTCGTCCCAGATGGTGCTGCTCAGCCCCCACATCCTGAATGTGTCGGCGCCGTATTTCTCTATTATGTCCTCGAGCGGAACGAAATTGCCCAACGATTTGCTCATCTTCTCGCCATGCTCATCAACGAAAAATCCGTGCATGAGCAGCCTCCTGTACGGGGTTCCGTCATTTCTTACGAGCCCCGAGCCCAGAAGCGAATAGAACCATCCCCTTATCTGGTCCTGCCCTTCTATTATCAGGTCGGCGACCTCGCCGTATCTCTTCCTCTCGCCGTTATCAAGCGACGCCCATATTGCGTTGCCGGAATCGAACCAGACGTCCAGCACATCCGGAATCCTCTTCATGCTTCCGCCGCATTCGCATCCAAGCTCCACTTCATCTATGTACGGCCTGTGGAGCTCCTTCACCTTCGGAATCTCATCCTTCGAGCCTATGACCTTTATCTTCCCGCATTCCTTTTTTCCGCATCTCCATATGGGCAGCGGTATTCCCCAGTATCTCTGCCTGGATATGCACCAGTCCGGCGCGTTCGAAACGAATTCCTTGAACCTCTCCCTCGCGAAATCGGGGTGCCATTCCGTCTTGTCTATCTCGGCCATCATCCTCTCCTTTATCTTTGAAACGGATATGAACCACTGTTTTGTCGTTATGAATATGAGCGGGGTCTTGCACCTCCAGCAGTGGGGATACCTGTGCTTCAGCCTCTCCTCGTAAACGAGCGAGCCGTTCTCCCTGAGCAGCTCGATTATCATCGGGTTCGCTTCCCTCACGTTCTTTCCGGCAAACATCTCTCCGGCTTCGCCCGTGTAATTGCCCGTGGAATCCACCGGGCAGAACGCCTCGATCTCATATCTCCTCCCGATTATGAAATCCTCGATGCCGTGGCCTGGCGCGGTGTGCACGAAGCCGCTTCCCTCCTCGAGCATGACGTACTCGTCGCTGAGCACGACCTTTCTAGCCGCCTTTTTCTTTATCCTGTCCTGGAACGGGTGCTCGTATTCCCATTCGTTTATCTTCCTTCCGGGAATCTCCTCAAGAACGGTTGCACTCTTCCCGAGCAGGTTCATCAGGTGGTCCAGCCTCTCCTTGGCAAGGTACCATATCTCGTTATCGACCCTGACTTTCACGTAGGCAAATGTCGGATGCGCCATCACGCCCATGTTCGCCACAAGCGTCCACGGCGTGGTCGTCCATATTATGAGGAACTCGTTGTCCCTGTCGTGGAGCCTGAACTTCACGAAAATGCTCGGATCCGTCTCTTCCCCGTATTCAAGCTCATAGTTCGCCATCGTCGTCTCGCACCGGTAGCAGTAAGGCAAAACGTATATCCCCTCGTGCATGAGGCCTTTTTCCCAC
>JACCLJ010000098.1 GCA_013425425.1 Microcaldota archaeon | reverse complement strand
CTCTTTTCGCTCGAGCCGCCCGAACAGCTGAAAATCGGGACGTACAGGTGCGATTCGAGATTTTTCCTCGAGCCGCTCCAGAACATGATGGAGACGAAGGACAGCTATGGCGTGGTCGTAATGGACGGAAGGGAGGCGACCCTCGCAATCATCCACGGAACCGAAACCAAGATAGTCAAGAAACTGAATTCCATGGCGCATGCCAAGATAAGGAAGGGGGGCCAGTGCCTTGCTTCCGGCACGCTGCTCGTAAAGGGCGATGGGGAGATTATAGATGTGGAGAATTTCAAGCTGGGCTCCGGAATCGTCGGGCTGGATTTTTCCACTTCGAAAACTTCAGGGCATGTGGCATCCGATTTTTTCGTAACTCCTGCGAAGCATTCCATAATAATAGAAACGAAATGCCCGGCATATGAGATAAGGGCCACGCCCTACCATCGCTTTTTCGTTCTCAGCGAACACGGCGTGAAGGAAAAATTTGCGAAGGACCTGGATGAAAACGACAGGATTTTGATTGCCAAAAAAATCAACTGCGGCGGAGGAAGGCATAAGGTAGCTTTCGAGCCGGATATGCGCATCATTTTGGATGAAAATGAAAGAAAAAAATTGCGCGATGCAAGAATAAGGCTGGGCAGTTCACAGAAAAAAGCCGCGGAGAGCATAGGCGTTAGCCAGATGATAATATCCTATCTGGAAAGCGGAAAACAAACGCCGTCCGACAAGAACCTGCGCAAAATATATACTATGTACGGGCTTGCTCTGGACGAAAACAGGCTTGCCAGAAAAACCCTCGCATTGCCGGAATGCTGGGATGAAAACCTTGCAAGGCTTTTGGGCATAATATGCGGGGATGGAACCGAGGACGGAAACAGGATAATCATTTATGAGGGAAGCAAAGAGCTTGTTGAAGATTATTGCCGGCTTGTGAAAAAGGCTATAGGAGTCGAGCCAGTCGTCCGGATGGTTGACAAAACAGGGCAGAGAGGCAGTTTCGCAAAGAAACCGTATTATGAAATACGCATATATTCCCTTGAATTCGTGAAAGCATTGGCGCAAATCGCCCCCGAGACAGTGCGCCGGGAGCGCGACGTCCCGAAGGACATTCCAAAGTGCGACAACCGGGTCGTGGCGGCATTCCTGTCCGGCCTTTACGATGCAGAGGGATACATGCACGGAAACCGCGTGGATATCGCGATGACCGGCAAAAAGCTGATGCAGAAGGTACAACTCCTTCTTCTGCGGCTGGGCATCCTCTCTTCATTCTCCGAAAAAAAAGTAAAAGGAAACAAACAATGGTGCGTTTCCATATCCGATAAGCATTCTCTGCGGCTCTTCAGGGAAAATATAGGCTTCACACGCAGCGACAAGAAGGAAAAGCTGGAAAAGGCGTGCAACCGGGAAATAAGGCAGCAATACGCAGACCAGATCCCCATAGACGGGAGGGAGGTTTTCAGGCTTGCAAAAGAGCTGGGGCTGAAAACGAGCGATTTCCATGCCGCAAGCTGCTTCTTCAGGAACAAAAAACCGCTCGGAAGGGAAGCGTTTGCAAAAAATATCCTTTCCGTTTTCGGGAAGCATGCCAATAGCGAAAATGGCAAAAGAGCATATGATTACCTGAGAAGGGTGCATGACTCGGATGTGACCGTCGCCGCCATCAAATCAAAGACCGCTGTCGAAAGCCGGGAAAATTTCCATGACATCACCATTCCCGTGCACTCCAATTTCATAGCAAACGGATTCGTCGTCCACAACAGCGCCCGGAGATATGAGCGGCTAATCGAGGAGAGCATAGAGAAATACTACAAGCGCGTAGGCGAAAGCATGGACGTGGCATTCCTCGGCAGGGTGAAGGGTGTTATTGTCGGAGGGCCGGGGCCGACAAAGGAGTTTTTCATGAAAATGAGCCCTTTCAATTACCAGATAAAAGTCATGGGCGTGGTTGACACCGGCTATACGGACGAATACGGAGTGCGCGAGGTGCTTGAAAAGAGCTCCACCATACTCGCCGAGCAGGAGGCAATCAAGGAAAGGATAATAGTCGAGAGATTCATAAGGGAGGTCGTGAGCGAAGGGCTCGCGACTTATGGCGAGAAGCAGGTCAGGGATGCCATAATCAGCAAGCAGGCGGAAAAGGCCCTTCTTTCCGAAGGCCTGGATTACATCGCAGCGGAATACACGTGCCCCTCATGCGGAAATGCCGAAAGGAAGATAACGAAGGAGAAGCCGGCAGACAGGATTCCCTGCGCGAAATGCAATTCCGAAATGAGGCGCGAAAGCAGCAAATCCCTCCTGGACGACCTTGAGGAGCTTGCAACCCAGCATGAGATTCCGATTGAAATAATATCGACGAATACTACGGAAGGAGCGCAGTTCCTGACCGGATTCGGGGGGATAGGCGCATTCCTAAGATATAAGACAAGATGAGCAGGGCGGCTAGCGCAGCTCGCAGGTTCCCAGCTGATAATTCCCGTTAACGCCTATCGCTGCCGCTTTCGTGTAGTATTTCGTCTCGCTGCCCTCGTATATGTAAAGGCTTATGCCTTCGGCGCCGTTGAGCATCCTTATGCAGTTAGGCACCGTATCCGTCACTCCTTTTTCATTTATGCTAAGGGCGCAGCCATTATCGTCCATAGAAACATAAGATACATTCCTCCCGGCAAGGCCGCGGCTGCCCGCGAAATCAACCCCGCACTGCAGTATGTTCGTGCTGACGATGCTGTTGGAAGCGTTCCTTATGTCCATGACGATATAGATTTTATCGGCATCCGAAAGAAGGGAAAGGAAAGTCTCCTGGTTTACCTCCGCGCCCTTTTCGAAAACTGCCGGAGTCTGCGGCTGCAGGACCAGGGAATAGGACAATGCCAGGACCGCGACAATTATGATGATTACCGCTGCGTTTTTCACGTTGTCTGATGCCATAGGTTCACCCGAATATTGCCGAGAGCGGGCAGGTGGAGTAATAATCGGACGTTGCGTAAATTTCCGCCTTGCTGAAATAGGTCGTATACAGCCTTGGCTCATCGATGGTCCCGGAAGGATTGA
This sequence comes from Microcaldota archaeon, assembly GCA_013425425.1. Lineage (GTDB taxonomy): Archaea > Micrarchaeota > Micrarchaeia > Anstonellales > Bilamarchaeaceae > JAVZJR01. The sequence goes on along the minus strand of JACCLJ010000098.1, from coordinate 15,460 downwards.
GGTAAATCGCCGAACCCATGCCGTTTATTTCGGACAGGCACGCATCCTCCGTCATCGTGGACTGGCCCGAGCCAACAATCTTCCTGCAGTTTCCGCCGCCCTCAAAATAGTAGGAGGCGATGGTCCTGTTTTCTCCGGCTATGGAAGCGGCAATGCCGGCGGCGCAGGATTCCATTGCGCTTTTTTCACTTTCCGTGGCGAGCGCAGCATTCACAACGACCGCAACGTTTTCCCTCTGCTGGAAATCCACGAGGAATTCGTCCATGGTCGCATCGGTCGAGGTCTTCTGCATGAAAAAGTACAGCATGACGGAGAAGAACGCCACGAGAATAAGGGCGAGCGCAAAGCAGCTTATGACTATATATTTTATTTTGGAATAGTTGTGCGCCTTTATGAAGTACAGGAAGAGCATCATGAGTATGGCGCTGAATGAAAGGAAGACAAGCAGGCTGAAGCCGCCTAAAACGAGGTATTTGTTTTCTGGTATTTCCTGCACGCTGGTTATGTTCGTGCTTTCGGCAAAGCCGGCTATGCCGCCATTGACCTGCCTTGCAAATCCCCTGAAATAGACGATCGCCTGGGACATGCCGCCCGATTCCGTGCTTTTAAGGAGGGCCGTCGCATCGTCCGTTATCTGCGTGTAGCTTTCTTCCATTTCCGCATATCGCGCGGGCGTGAGGCCGTCACCGAATTCCGCATCAAGCTGCGCAAGTTCGGCCTTGATCTCATCGAACCTCTCCGATTCGGCAGGGCCGAGGTCTTTCGTCCCGACTTCGAACAGCACCGTTTCGGCGGTGTTTTTCGCGGTCAGCGACCCGTTGTAAATTCCATAGAGCGAATCCGCAGAGTTGCGCACCGTTGCGGTAAGCCTTTCGTATTCCGCGATGTCCTCGTCAAGCCCTTCGAAATTCCTGCTGCTGATGCTGCTTTTTATGGAGGTGTGCAATTCGGAGAGGCGGTCCACGCTGAGGCTGAAGGAGGTGTTGCTTACGAGCGCTGAAACGTTCCTCGCATAGCTTTCGGCCGCAAGCCCGTTTCTCTCGATGGGCGAGAACCTCGCATCGTAGGACGTTGCGGTTGTAAGGTTCTGGTAATTGCCCAGCCTTGCAATCGTATTATCATGTATGGAAACCGATGTCTGGGCATAGGACGCGAGCGGCTCTATATTTTCCGAAAGTGTGCCTGCCGCGGTGTCCAGTTCGGTAAGCGCGCTCTGGTCAAGGTCGAATGAGGGGCATATGGCGTAGCATTTCAGGTGGCATGCGCTCCTGTCCACGCTGTCGTTCAGCCTCGGCGTCCTGAATACTACCGTTTCTATGTCGCTTGCATACGTCGTAAGGGTAGGTATCGACGTCTGGATATAATCCACCGTCCCGACGACACTGTCCTCGTTCATGTTGTCCAGCATGTTCGTCATGTTGGCGATGATGGCATCGGTGCCGTAGCTTGCATATGCGAATTTCTTGAGCGGGATGAGTATCGGCTCGTAGGAACCGAGGCCGAGGGCGTCATTATATGCCTGGTAGAGCAGCTTTGCGTTAAGTTCGCAGGATGCATCGTCATGGCACCAGAGCTTTTGGTTCTGCCCGTCGATGTACATCTCTATCTTCTTGTCGGTGAAAAGCACTTCCCTGCACTTGTACTCCTCCATGTTCTTCCAGTCGTAGCCGTTGTTCCTGCTTGCGTTGTATTTTGCCACGAGGTTTTTCACTTCCGTTATTTCCTCCTGGGACGGATAGTAGCGCTGGGCGTAATAGTCATGGACGACGGTCGAAATTTCGGTGCCGTCCTCCACGAGCTGGTCCTCCTTCAGAAGGAAGGTCGGGGTTCCGTCAAAATAGATTATGGAATAATCGCTTCCGCCGAATGTGAAATCCTCCGATGTAATGGTCACATTGCTTTCGGTGGCATAAAAGTAATTCGATGCCGTAAAAGGGAAAACAATACCGGAAAGCAGGAACAGTACGACTATAACCGCATTCAGATGTGGGCGCATCATGATTTAGGTATTAAAGAAGCACCTATTTAAATATATCCGTATCACTTCTCGCGCTTTACCACAAAATCGGCAAGCGAAACCAGCATTTTTTTCTCTTCGGAATCCCTGAGGCAGATTAACTGCTTTTTCGCATCCTCAACAAGCCGGAGCGCGTGCCGGTGGGCATAGTCGGTCGAACCGTATTTCCTGAACAGCTCCATGACGTATTCCAGGTCTTCCTTGCGGGAGGTATGCGAAGAGAGTATGGCGCTTGCCTTTTTCTTCTCCCCGGGAGTTGCATGGTCGAGGCAGTGGACGACCATGAGCGTGCGCTTGCCCTCGGTTATGTCCCCGCCGATTTCCTTCTGGTATTTTTCGAACTCGCCCGTAACGTTCAGCACGTCATCCTGTATCTGAAACGCGATCCCTATGTCCTCCCCGAATTTCCTGAGGGCCCTGCGGACGGCGTCGTCCGCGCCTCCGAGGAACGCGCCGGTTTCGCACGACAGCCCCATTAGAGCCGCCGTTTTCCGGGTTATCATGTCGAAATACTGCTTTTCCGTGATATCGAACCTTCCCCCGCGCTCCCAGTCGAGCTCCAGTCCCTGGCCCTCTACGACGCGCTTGAAGTCCGACAGGAAAAGCTTCTGGAGCAGGCGGAACCGCCCGCAGTCCATATCCGCTTCGGCAAACCGCTTCCATATGAGCGTGTAGAGGGCATCGCCGGAATTCAGCGCGATGGGAATGCCATGCTGCCTGTGGAGCGTAGGCTCCCCGCGCCTGAACTGGGAATCGTCCTCTATATCATCGTGGATGAGCGTGAAGTTATGGAACATTTCGATGAGCGCTCCGGGGAAAACTGCATCCTCGCCCTTTCCGCCGACCGCGCGGCAGCAGAGGGTTGCCAGCGCAGGCCTTATGCGCTTGCCGCCCCTTTTTATGAACGGAAGGAGCATGCCGTATATCTCCTTCGGCTCGCCCGCAAGCATCCTCTCGATTTCCTTCTCGACCATCGCAAGCTCGGGAGCTATCGCATCATAGAACTGCATGCAGATACAATCAGCCAAAACCTTTATTAAATTCATTATTATATAAGCTTCAATACGAATCTATTCATATCGCTCTGCGGGTGGGCTTCTGGAAAACGAGGATAACTCTTCTATCGTAACCTTCTTCCACGATTTCTTTACGACAGGCTACAAGGAAAAGATAAACGAGCTGAAGCTCTCCTACCCGGACAAGAAAAGCCTCTATGTCGACTACAGGCAATTCGAAAGGGAGTTCCCGGAAATCGCGGACCTCCTCGTGAAAAAGCCGGAGATAGTCATCGGCGCTGCGGAGCAGGCGCTCGTGGAGCTCAACCCGTATATACCCGGAGGCGTGAAATTCGAGCCGCACGTCCGGTTCGTCAGCCTCCCTTCCGACCTTCTCCTCATAGAGCACCTAAGCTCCATAAACCTCAACGAGCTCGTGGCATTCAAGGGAGTCGTGACAAGGCGCGCGGACGTCATGCACAAGGTGAAGATGGCGGTTTACGGGTGCGCCATGTGCAATACTGAAATAAGGCTGCCGGTGGACCGGGCGTTCGTGCCGCCGAGAAAATGCGACGAGTGCAAGAAGTTCGGGACGATGCGGCAGCTCGAGGAGAAAAGCTCTTTTACGGACATACAGAGGGCCGAGGTGCAGGAGCTTCTGGAAAGGGTCAGGGGCGGGGCGCCCGCAGCGCATGTGGAGCTTCTGCTCGAAGACGACTCGGTCAACTGCATAGCGCCCGGAGACAACGTGGATATTATAGGCACCATGCGCCTCAAGCAGCCGATAAAGACGAGGCAGAAGCAGGAACTCGTATACAGCAGGTACATAGAAGTCAACAGCGCCCAGAGCCTGAAAAGGGATTTCGAGGAGATAGAGATAACCAAGGATGACGAGGCGAGGATAAGGGAGCTCTCGAAGGACCCGCGCATCGGCGAATACCTGATCAAGTCCATAGCGCCTTCCATATACGGGCATGACGAGGTGAAGCGCGCACTTGCGCTCCAGCTTTTCGGAGGAACGAAAGGAAAAACGATGAAAGGCGGCGCGTCAATCCGCGATGACATCCACATACTTCTCATAGGTGATCCGGGCCTTGCAAAATCAAGATTCCTCCTCAGCGTCAACGACCTTGCGCCGAAGAGCATTTACGTGAGCGGAAAATCGGTGTCGGGCGCAGGGCTTACGGTAAGCGCTGAAAAAGACGAGCTGGGGGAAGGGGGATGGACGCTGAAAGCTGGAGCGATCGTCCTTGCGAGCGGCGGTTCGGTCCAGATAGACGAATTCGACAAGATTGCGGAGGAGGACAGGGCTGCGCTCCACGAAGCGCTTGAGACGCAAACGGTTTCGGTCGCAAAGGCCGGCATAGTCGCGAAGTTCAGGGCGAAGACATCCGTGCTTGCAGCCGCAAACCCGAAATACGGGAGGTTCGACCAGACCAAAAACCTTGCGGAGCAGTTCGATGTTCCGCCCACCCTGCTTTCCCGTTTCGACCTGATATTCCCGATAGTCGACGTGCTTGACGAGGAGAAGGACACGAAACTTGCGGAGCACATACTTTCAACGCACCGCGGGGATGAGAAGCAGGAAACGGACTACATGATGATAGAAAAGGAAATCCTGAGAAAATACATAGCATATGCGAGGCGGAGCATATTCCCAAAACTTACGAAAGAGGCGAGCGACAAGATAAGGGAGTTCTACGTAGAACTCAGGTCCCGGGGCAGGGATGTCGGTTCGGTCGCCATAACGCCGAGATACCTCGAGGGCCTTGTGAGGCTTGCGGAGGCGAATGCGAAGATAAGGCTGAGCGATGTTGTCGATGCGGAGGATGCGGAAGTCGCAGTAAACCTGTTCAACTACGTCATGAGGCAGATAATGGTGGATAGGGAGACGGGCATGCTCGACGTCGATGTGGTGACGACCGGAAAGCCGAAATCCACGCGGGATAAGATGCAGAAGGTCGATACCATAAGGGAGATAGTAAAGGAGCACCTCAAGCATGAGGACAGCGCCGCAGTGGAGGATATAATCAGCGATGCCGCATCCTATGAGATAGACGAGATGGAGGCAAGGAAGATAATCGCGGAGCTCCTGAGGCGCGGGGAGCTTTACGAAAAAGAGCACGGCCATGTGAGGCTGGTGAGGTAAAAACCATGAGCAGAATCGTACTGACGCTTGTCGCGCTCTTCGTAGTGTCGCAGCTCATTGGCATGTACACCGGTTCCGTCATACTCAAGGACTTCCATGAAAACCCCTACGTCAGCTCGCTTATGGTGACTTCGGAAACTACCAGCCTGGCAAACGCAGTGTTCTTCATGATTTACGTGATTGTGGGAGCTGCCCTGATGGTTTTCCTCATACGGAAATTCGGCCTCCACATGATTGTTTTCAGGATAATGGAATTCTTCCTGATTTCCACCGCATCTTCCATAGTCTTCTATTCCGTATTGCGCATCTTCTTCGGCTATGAGGCAAGCACTTTCGGCGGGATAATGCTCGGCCTGTCGCTTGCAAGCGCAAAGATGTTCATGCCCGCGCTGAAGAATTCCGCGGCGGTGCTCGCCACCTCCGGCGTAGGCGTGATATTCGGGGTTTCGCTCGCGCCCCTGCCGGTGATAATCTTCCTGCTCCTGCTTTCGATCTACGATTACATTTCGGTTTTCAAGACGAAGCACATGGTCGAGATGGCGGAATTCATAGTGAAGAAAGACCTTGCGTTCACCATAACCTCGAAGGCGGTTGTGGAGGGCAAGGAGAGGAGGCTCGACCTTGGCACCGGCGACCTGATAGCGCCGATAATCCTCGAGGTTTCGGTCATGGCGGCAATCCCGAGCGCGACTATTTTCGTGTTTGCCGGCGCCCTTGTTTCGCTTACCGTTTTCCTCCTGCTGGTCTGGAAGAAGAAGATGGTCCTGCCCGCGCTGCCTCCATTGGTTTTCGGAATGCTTATATTTCTTTTATTGGGAATGGTTCTTGGATTTTACTGAGTTGATAAAATGGGAATAAGCAAAAAAGACATATCGAGAAGGAAAGCGACGCTTAAGGCGAGGCTCGAGGAGCTCGAGAAAAAGGCGAGGTTCGACCCGCTCAAGAGGAATAAGGCCCTGCACGAGGAAATAGAGCAGACGAAGAAGAAGCTTGCCGAAGTTGATTGAAACCGGACATGTGGATATTATAAACATATTCATAAATATAGTATCACATGAAAGGAAAATCAAAAAGTACTTTTGGCGCAGCGGGAAAAATCGTGGCGGCGGGCGTGGTTGCAGCGGCAATTATTACCGCACCGGCCATATTTGAAAAGTGCAACCCGCTTACTGAACCGTCGGTCAAACCGCGCATGGAAGAACCGGAGAAAAAAGCGCCCATGGAAAGCTCCGGCAAAATCAGTGAGGATAAGAAGACAGACATTTCAAAGCTGTTTTCCAACCGTTCGGAAAATCTGAAAACGGATGAAGAACTGCTTGAAATGGTTCCTGAAAAGCATCGTCCCATTCTTGGACAGCAGTTGAAAGCGTTTGCAGACAAGGGTGCAACACAGGAACAACAGGAATCCTATGCGAGAATAGCACAATGGGTCATCAGCAACGATAACTATATCCATCCATTAATATTGTTCAACGTGAACAGCCTGGTTGTCAGGTCAGGCGGCATTCCGGCATTGAACTCGATGCGATTCATTGCGGAAGAAACGAACGACAAAAAAATGATATTCCAGCTGATATACGCTTTCAACGCGCTTGTGAAAAACCCGAATTTCAAGCCTGAGATGCTTAATGAAGAGTTTGTAAGGAACTTTGTCAGTGTGACGGACAGCATCAATAAAAAAACAAAACTCTCGGAAAAAACAGAAATTTATAGATTTGCAGATACGCCAGGCATTTTAGCATGCTTGTTCGGAAACCCCAATTCCAAGCCGGAGATGCTTACCCAAGAGTTTGCGGAAAAAATTTCAGAAACAATAAATACCGCAGTACGGAGAACCGGTGGCGGCAAACAGGGAAATTCAATGTTATATCTTATTGAGACGGCATTTGGAAACCCGAATTTCAAACCGGCAATGCTGGATGAAGATTTTGCAGATAAAATGAGCGCAATTACGAATATGATGTCTGTTTCAGGAGGCGAATGGGCAGGGACGCGCCTGGAAACTCTCTATTCGCACCCTGATTTTTGGACCACTGATCTAATAGATTTTATACATGCTTCTGCAGTTGTTGACCAGCTCGGCATTAAAGAAGAGCCAGAGATAATTTTGAATTTCGTTTATGCCACAAAAGTTATTGGAGACGAAAAAACCCTGGAACTTCATAAAAAGTGCGGAATAATGTATTTTATGAGATATACGAAAGCCATGCTTGAGAAAGCATACGCTTCGCTTGATTCAGCATATGAAAAAGATGCACACAACAGCGTCATCATATACAATAAAAATGATTGGAATAAGGCATTTTACAACGACTGGAAAGCATTAGATGTTTTCAAAAAAAGCCCAAGATTGTTTATATATGAAGTAGATTCGGACAAGGAATTTTTTGCCACAATAGAAGACATCTCAGATAACTATGGCAGGATAAACGCGATTGTTATAGGCGGGCATGGAAACCCAAACTCTATAGAACTAGGCGCATCTTCCGGGGATAGGGGGAACATTGATATGAGTGATAAACATGAACTTGAAGTTTTGAGGGACAGCTTTGTTGAAACCCCTCAAGTCGTAATTGTCGGGTGCTCAACCGGTAAAAAGGCAAATGGCATAGCCGCGATGATATCCGATGCATGGGATGCCGAATTGTGGGCACCAACCATGCCAAGCGACGTAATAACAGAAGATGAAGGTAAGAAGGTAATAATGGATTTACTTACGTTAGAGCCGGTAGATAAAACAGTCATTGATGTAGATGCCAATGGCAAGATGCATATGAATGCCCTTTATGAAGTCGTGAAATTCAAGGACGGCATTCTGCAGAAAGATAAATAAGCAGAATGCAATTTCCGCCTTAGGTCGGCATCTTCCCCTTGCCGGGGCATTTGTTTGCTTCTGCATGCCTGCTTCCGCCATCCCTGGGAGGCTTTACCGTTCCCTTGGACAGCGTTCCCTTGTCCTTCTCAAGGTATCTGCTTATCACGGTTTTAGGGTCTTCTTCAACAAGCGCTCCGGTTACCCTGTCTTTTACCTCATCGCTTACGTCGTCGCTTTCAAGAAGGTCATCTGAAGAATAGGGTTTGCGTGTGCTTTCGCAAACATCCAAACCTTTCAGAAGCGCGGCATTGGCGGCGGTTTTTACCTTGTCGCTGAGCGAGTTTACGTCTATAAATCCAACTATGCGGTCTACTTCGCCTTCATCGCCAAGCGTGTCCAATAATTTTACGATAACGGTTTCGCTTTGGCAGTTATCCAGCACATCCGTTATATCCTCGGTTTTGCTTCTTCGTGCGCAGAAGTCGATTCCGGCAAGGAGTGCGGATTCTGCCGCCTTAGCCATGGTCTCGCTCAAATTGTTTAAGTTAATATAATCGGAGATTTGTTTTATTCTTCCGTCTTTGCCGCATATTTCCAGCACGCGGACGATAACGGCATCGCTCATGTCATCTTTCTCCAGCAAATCGGCAATGTCGTCGATATCGTCCCTATTTTCGCAGACAAATATCGCATTCAAAAGCGCTGATTCCGCTTCCTTCGCAAGTTCGCTGCTCAAGCTCCTGTATTCTATGAAATCAGCAATCGGCTTGATGCTTCCGTTTTTCCAGCAGAAACCCAATGCTTTTATCAGAACCGAATCTCTGACGTCTTCGTTTTCCAGCAAAGCAACAACGTCTTCTGTTTTGCCTCTCCTATCGCAAACGTCTATCGCACCCAGAATCGCGGATTCGATGTCGTTTCTTGCAGAATCGCTGTTTGCCTCTTCATGAAGTTCGGTCAATTCTCCGATATTTCCGCTGAATGCAAGAACGTTAAGTGCTTTTTTGAAATCGCTGTGCCTTACCACTATCTCACCACATTAGATTATGTGTGAAAAAGGTTATAAATGTTGTTTATGGCACTATGCTGCGGACGCGCCTCACTCAATGACAATCGCGGGCTTGCCCGGCATCGCATTCCTCGCCTTCTCATGCTTCGCTTCCGCATCGGAAAGGATTTCAATCTTGCATGAGAATTCGGCCTCGAAGAAATCCTTCGCATCTTCAAGTATTTCCAGCTCTTCCTTTTCGCTCATGGCCATCTCGGGAAGCGCATGAACATTCCTCATGAGCGGCTTGAGCATTGCGGGCACGTCTTTTGCATGCGCCTTGAGCTTCGCATCCTGCTGCACCGCCTTCATCGTTTTGTCAAGCGCCTTCTCCTTCCTAAAAATTTCGTAAACTTTTCTCTTCCAGTCGCCCGCGATATAAAGCGTTATTATTCCGGCTTTCTTTCCGGTCTTGCCCTGCACCAGGGATACCAGCTTCTCCAGGTCGTCCCTTGCCTGCCTTATGAAATCCTCCGCCTGCTCGATTTCATCGCTTATCGCCTTTTCATCCGCAGCCGGGAATTTCTCGAAATCTATCAATTCCTTGTGGCCGAGCATTTCCCAGAATTCGTTCGCGATGTGCGGCATGAATGGCGAAACCGCAACCGTCCATTTTTCAAAGAAATGCCTGAGGCTCCTTTTCTTCGTCCTTTTCATGTACCATCTCAAATCGGCTATCAGGTCGTAGAACAATTCCATCGAAAGCCCGCGCAGATTGATGCTTGAATAAAGCGAATCCGCATTCTTCAGCTTCCTGTTCAGCCTTGATAAAAGCCACCTGTCCGCAAGGGTATCCGCCTTTCCCTTTTCCTTAAGCGATTCCTCAAGCAGCTCCTCCATAAGGATGATCCTGCTCTTGACGCCTTCCGCTACGGTCCTGTTGAAGTCCGTATCCTTCAGGAGTTCCGCGCCGCTCACGACCGAAAACCGTATGACATCCGCGCCATATTCCGCAATCGCCTTGCGGAGCGGAAGGATGTTGCCCATGCTCTTGCTCATCTTCGTTCCGTCCATCAGCACGAAGCCGTTGGTTGCTATCTGCCTCGGCCACTGCGCCTTGGGAAATATGGCGGCGTGGTTGAACACGAAGAGCGTGAGATGGTTCCTGAGCAGGTCCGCGCCGCTGTGCCTTGAATCGAGAGGATACCAGTACAAAAAGCTGTCGCGAAGCTTCTTCATCTTCGCACTGCCCTTGCCTTTTCCAAGTAAAACGTAATCGAAGAATTCCTCGGTCATCTCTTTCTCATCCACACCCGAAAGAATATTGGATATTGTATAGTACGCCATGTAGATTGTCGAATCCGCAAGCGCTTCTATTACCTTGCTCTCGTCGAACGGGAATTTCGTGCCAAGCCCTTTTGCGCGCGTGCACGGCCTTGTCTTGAGCCAGTCCACAGTGTAAAGAAGGATGCTCCTCGTCTCCTCCGGAATCGTGCTCATGGAGTTCAGGCATTCCTTAGCCTTTTCCTTCCAGTCCGGCTTGCCATAATCTATGAACCACTGGTCCTTGAGGATGTTCACGACCACTTCCTCTCCGCATCTGCAGTTGACCGGAGCGTTCGCAAGCGAGTAAATGCTGAATGCCTTTTTTTCCGCAATCAAATCCCCGCCAACCTTCTCCTTTGCCTGCATCACCGGCATGCCCTTGTATTTTCCGATGACCATCTTTCCCTCGTGCGCCTCCTTCTTGTAAATCTCATTTGTCGCTTTTTCCGCAAGCGGGTCGTTCTGGTTTTTAACGCCCATGCGCTCGACTTCCTCTTTCGCCGGCACCTTTCCGTAGCCCGGAAGCCCGATTACCTGGGGCATTTCGATGCTTTCTCTCCCCAGGTCGCGGAGCGCGAGATAATCGTATGGCGCGTGCGCAGGCACGGACATGACCACGCCAGTGCCAACCTCCTCGCTTACAAAGCTCGCGGGATAAAGAGGCGCGAGCGAGCCGGTTGCGGGATTTTTCGCCCTCATTTTCAGCAGCTTTTCCGCAGGCACGTCCTCCACAACGTCGATTTCGAGCTGGTAGCCGAGAAGCTCCGCAGCTTTTTTCGCGATATAAACATGCTCACCGTTCAGCTTCGCCTTCACGTATTCCACTTGCGGATTCACCCAGATGTTCGTGACTCCGTAAACCGTTTCAGGCCGGTATGTCGTGACAATGAAATACCCGCTGCCGTCCTCCGCAGCGAATTTTATCACGGTGACCTGCTCAAGCTCAGGGTCAACATCCCCGCGCGTATCGTGCGCGCTCACCGCCTGCCTGTCGTTCGGGCACCATGCGATGGGGTATTCGCCCTTGATGAGATAGCCGAGCTCCTTGAGCTTGCGGAACTGCCATTGGATAAAGGCATTGAACTTCGGGTCGAATGAATAGAATTTCCTCCTCCAGTCTATGCTGTAGCCCATCTCCCGCATGCCTTCCTCGATTTCCTTTGAGAAATAAGTCACGAGCTCCGTGGGGTCGGTGAGCGAAAGCGCTTTTTTCTCCGGAATTCCGTAGATTTCCGTAAATACCTTCAGCACGTCCGGGTCGCGCTCCGCAATCCTCTGCGCCATGGCGATGATGGGCGTTCCCGTAACGTGGAATGCCATGGGAAAAAGGACGTTGTATCCCTTCAGCCTGAGATAACGCGCATAGATGTCCGTAGTTGTATAAGTCCTCCCGTGGCCTATGTGCTGAGGGGAGTTCGGATAGGGGAATGCGGCGGTTATGTATTTCTTCTTTCTTTTGCCGTCAACATCCGCCTCATATGCCTTTTCCTTATTCCATCTCTCGCGCCATTTCTTCTCAACGCTGGCGATGTCCATGCTCATACCTTTCTATGGAAAGATTTTTTATGGGTGTCCTACAGGTAGACGTTTTTCCTATGCCCTATCCGCAGGATGACAAGCCTCTTTTTTGGCTCGTCAATATGGATGATTACCCGGTAATCACCAACCCTTAGCCGGTAGTAGTCCGTGCCGACCAGCTTTTTCAGATACCTGCGCGGATTTATTTTTATCCTCTCAAGGACTTCCACGACCCTGTTCTGGAGGGCGCGGTCCAGCGAATCGAAATCCGCTTCGGCGCTTTTTATGAAGATGAGTTCGTACATCTACTCACTTGCGAGCTTTTTCTTTATGTCGGCAAAGCTTACCGTCCTTCCCTTCTTGTACTCGGCCATGGCCTTTTCCAGGCTCTTCCTGAAATTAGGATTGAGCTCGGCATGGTCCTCGACAAGGTCTTCTATGACGCTCTCGTAAGTTTCGCTGCCGACAATCTTCATGGCATTGAGCAGATGCCTCATCTCTGAGGATATTTTGATTGTGGTATACATAAGTATACTATAGTATAGAAGAGTATATAAATTGTGCTGCCGTAGCGATGCGCGGGTTCATTGCCACGCTGGCATCTGGCTCATGTAGCTGTCCACATACCTCTCGGCCTGCGGCCTGTCCAGCCGCTTCATCTTCATGTAGAATTTAACCATGTTTTCGCGAATCTCGTGCCTCGGCTTGAGGTCGCCGCTCGGGTAGGTGCAGAACTTGCAATACCTGTTGTCCTCCTTTCCGCCGCCGAAATCGCTTTTCTGCTGCATCGGCATTCCGCAGCTTTCGCATTTTTTCATAAGAGTTCCCCTTTCCAGGATATGTGGCGGTATAACTCAGATAAACTTTAAAATCAGGATGAATAATACGAAAATACATAATGCTTTTCTATAGCATTTTTTAATACGCGCATCATTGGACTTACACACTCGGGGGCTCGTTTCGTTTCGCAATACTTTTATAAAATATTCCGCCGAAATGCCTACCCAGAGAGGCGCTTAGCAGCTATTTATTCGGAGATGAATACAATGAGGAAGGAAGACGAATTCGGATTCGAGAAGGTAGTCGAGGTTTACGACCAGAAGACGGGAATGCAGGGAGTCTGCGTCATGCACAACACCGCACGCGGCCCGGGGAAGGGCGGGATAAGGATGGTACCCGACCTGACCACGGAAGAGGTCATGGGGCTCGCAAGGGCGATGACGTGGAAGAATGCGATGGCGGACATTCCTTTCGGCGGAGCGAAATCAGGCATAAAGGCTGACCCGAAAAGCATGACGCCCCAGCAGAAAGAGGCGGTCGTAAGGGCGTTTGCAAGAAAGATTGCGGAACTCCTGCCCGGCCAGTATATAGCAGGGCCGGACATGAACATGACGGAGCTAGAGATGGGTTATATTGCGGATGAGCTGAAGAATCCCAGGGTCACTACGGGCAAGCCGTCATCCATGGGAGGGCTTCCGCACGAGCTCGGAAGCACTGGCTACGGCGTGGTGGTTGCGACCAGGGTGGCGGTAGGTCATCTCGGCCTCGACCCGCATCATCTTACCGCTGCGATAGAGGGATTCGGAAACGTGGGGACGTTTACGATGAAATTCCTCAACGAGATGGGGGTGAAGGTCGTCGCCGTCTCGGATTCCAGGGGCACCATTTACGACGAGCACGGGCTGGATTACAATGCATTGATGAGGACGAAAAGCGAAAAGGGAACCGTAACGGCATACGGAAAGGGGAGGGTGCTGGGCGCAAAGGAGCTTTTCGGGCTTCCTGTCGACATCCTCGTTCCCGGGGCAAGGCCCAATGTGATAACCTCCGAAAACGTGAACGGCGTGAAGGCGAAAATAATCCCGGAAGCGGCCAACCTGCCCATTCCGTACGAGACGGAAATCGTGCTGATGAAAAGGGGAGTTACGGTCATCCCGGATTTCGTAGCTAACGCAGGCGGCGTCATAAGCTCCTGGTGCGAAACCGAAGGATGGGATGCGGAAAGGATGTTCAGGGTCGTTGAGGAGAAGATAAAGAACAACACGAAAGTGATGCTGGAGCATGCGGAAAGGATAGACGGAAAGGATACGCGGAAGGCCGCCCTGGAAATCGCAAGGCAGCGCGTCAGGGACGCGATGGTCAGGAAGGGTTGGATGAAAAAATTGTAAAAAATTTTTCAGCAGTGTAAATGTTGAAAAACTTCGTTTTTCAACTGTTGAGAATGCCTTGCATTCTCCACATTATCAAATTTACACTACAATTAAAAAACAGCAATAATTAAAAGAAGTAATAGCTCAAGAGAAGCAACTACGTGTGATTTTGATGAAAAGGGGAAAAGAAGCCGATTACACAATAACGAAACTAGAGAAAGGCCCGCTGCAGAGGTTCAAGAACCAGAATCTCATTCTCAAGAAATACGGCGAAGTCGGGCTGAAGATATACAAGGCGATCACCGGGAAAAGGAGCACTAAGGAACTCCAGAAGGATATCGGCATAAAGAAGGACCTGTTTGACGAAGTCATAAACTACCTGCAGGAAGCGGCCATGGTGGAGCTGGCTCCGGTCGGCGAGGAGAAGAAAAAGGTTGAGGAGAAACCTGAGGAAGCCGAAGCGCCGGAGGAGAAAGCTCCAGAAGAAGAAGCAGCGCCGGAAGAGGAAATCGAAGCTCCGCCGGAAGAGGAAAAAGAGCCGGAGGAAGAGAAGAAGCCAGTTAGGAAACCTCCGCCAAGAGCGCCGCCAAAGAGGGAGGAAGAGGAGGAAGAGATAAAGCCGATAGAGATAGAGCCGATAGAAGCTGAGGAAGAAGAGAAGCCCAAGAAGAAGGCAAAAGAGGAGGAAAAGGAGCACGAAGAGGAAATCGAAATCGAGGCTGAGGAGACACCAGCCGAAGAGGAGGCTCCGGCAGAGGAAGAGGCGCCGGCGGAAGAGGAGAAACCGGAGGAAGTTGAGATAGAAGCCGAGAAGGAAGAGGAGGCCGAGGAAGAGGGCCTCACGCCGATAGAGAAGATAATAAAGGGAAAGTACGGCGACATAGGGCTTCAGGTTTATACTTTAATAGACGGCCAGAGGACTGCAGAGGAGATAATGAATGAAACGGGCCTGAGCGAATCCAAGCTTATTGAAATACTCGACTTCATGGACGAGCAGGGAATAATCAAGCTGGATTATCCGAAGGCGAAGGAAAAGGCTGCGCCCGCTCCGAGCGAGGAGGAAAAGAAGGAGGCGGCATCCGCCTTCGGGCCGATGATAGAGGGCGAAGATGAAATGGAAAAAACGGAGGCGGTCACGATACCGTCGCCGGTCGAGATCCCGGTCAAGGCGCCTATGGACATCGTAAAATCGGTGCAGAAGAAGGCGAAACTGCTCCTGAAATACAAGGACAGGGGCGGCAAGGTATGGGACGAGATAGACGGCAAGAGGGACGTCCTGGACATAACATTGAAATTCGACATTCCGCTTTATACCTTATACGAAATGCTGGGGTTCATGCTGGAGAACGGCATGGTGATAATGAAGCCCATCATGAGGAACGACGTGAAAAAGAAGTACGGCGATGACGGCTATACTGTTTACAAGAGATACGGCCGCGAGGGCCTCATGCTATACGAGCTGATAGGGAAGGATTTGACGATAAAGCAGATGGCCGAAAAGG
>JACCLJ010000130.1 GCA_013425425.1 Microcaldota archaeon | reverse complement strand
CTCTTCCCTTTGCAATGAGCACGAAGCCATGCCCTGCGATTTTTATCCTGTCCGTTTTACCTGCAGCTTTGGCCACCGCATCCGCAAGCCCCCTGCTTCCGTAGGGAAAGGGCCCGACGGTTTCCCAATCCAGCTCTTCAAGCAGCGAATCGTTGTGGAAATGGAGGATGACGCCCGCGTCTTTTCTTTTCCTGTATACTTCATGATGCAAGATTGATTCGGAGGAGGGGGTTCCGCCTACCGCATGAACGACGTTGTTCTCTACATTTTTGACAAGAACGACGTCTTTTCCGGTGAGCGAGGTCATCCGTGCTCCGCTCCTTTTTATTAGAAAACCGTCCGCCGCCCGCATGCTCATGTTGCCCTCATTGGCTTCGGGCTTCAGGTATTTCGCAAGCGCCCTGTCCAGTCCGAGGAATCCGGAAACGCCGCCCACGCTTCCTTTTTCTATTCTTGTTCTGAACTTGACACCGGCATACTTTTCCATGCCATTTCAACCTCCTTGATTTTCTTATGGATGCCGAATTCGGTGATGAATGCGGTTACGTATTTTGCCGGAGTGACATCGAACGCGGGATTTCTCGCCCTCGTGCCCTTTGGATAGATGTCCAGCAGGACTTCGCTCTCGTTCCGTTCTTCCACCTTTATCCCGTTTCCGCTTTCGATGGAAAGGTCGAAGCTTGAAAAAGGCGCGGCAACGTAGAAGGGCACTTGGTTTTCCTTTGCAAGAACCGCGACCTGATACGTCCCTATCTTGTTCGCGAAATCGCCGTTTGCCGCAATCCTGTCAGCACCCACGATGCTCATGTTTGTCTCGCCGCGCTTCATGAAATGGCCGGCTGCAGAATCCACTATGACGTCATGCGGGATTCCAAGCTGCCTGAGCTCCCAGCTTGTCAACGCTCCTTGGAATCTCGGCCTTGTTTCGTCAACGAAAACGAAAATGCGCTTCTTCTCCTCCCACGCCTTTTTGATGACGCCGAGCGCGGTGCCGTATGAAACGCCCGTCGCAAGCGAGCCTGTATTGCAATGCGTATGTATCTTCATGCCGTCGCGGATGAGGGTGGCGCCGTTTTCCGCTATGCGCCTGCATCTCTCCCCGATTGAAGCATGCCATTCCGATGCGGCTTCGGCTGCGCTTTTCCCTTTTTTCATTTCCGAAAGCACGAAATCCACCGCATTCCTCAGGTCGACCGCGGTCGGGCGGGAGGCGAGCAGGATTTTTGCGTCGTTTTCCGGGTTTTTCGAAAGCGCAAGGCCGTATGCGGCGGTTATTCCTATCGCAGGCGCTCCGCGGACCTTCATGCTTTTTATCCCATCTGCGACCTCGGCCACCGTCCTGCATTCCGCATATGCGATTTTGTGCGGGAGAAGCGTCTGGTCGAGAAGGATGAGCTTGCCGTCCCTGAATTCCACGGGCTTTATCTCCATGCGTTTTTAGAGGTGCGATTCTATTTTTAATGTTGCTTGCCAAATCCATTCCATGGTTGCAGAGGCTAAGGAAAGGCTCAGGAGGAACGTGCTCGCGATACGCGATTCCCTGAGCCCGGAAGAGGCCGCAGAGGCGAGCGCGGCGATAGGGCAGTCGCTTTTCACAGAGGAGCATTTCAAAAATGCCAAAACGGTCGCATTCTACCTGGCAAAGGGAAACGAGGTGGATACGAAAGGAATGATAGAACGCGCCATGCGCGAGGGCAAGGGGGTTCTGGTGCCTATAACGAATGAAGAGATAACGATGTGCGGACTGAGCTCGTTATCCGACCTCGTTCCGGGGAAATTCGGGGTTCCGGAGCCTAAAACGCGCAAGCAGGGAAAGCATCCGCCCGAAGTCGTGATAGCGCCGGGCGTGGTCTTCGGCCTCTGCATGCACAGGATAGGGTACGGCAAAAGCTACTACGACAGGTATTTCAAGAAGAATACGAATGCCTTCAAGATAGGCATATGCTTCGACTTTCAGGTCATGGAGGAACTTCCGAGGCACGAGCACGACGTTGCGATGGATTTGATAATCACTGATAAAAGATTAATAAAACAAGGCGGGCATAGTATTGAGAGGTAATCTTATGTTTTCGCGGATTTCTGAAGTTTTCAAAAAGGCAGAGGAAGGAAAGAAGGTTTCTGTGCGCGGCTGGGTTTACCGCGAGCGGACGAGCGGAAACCTCAGGTTCCTTGTCATACGCGATGCGAGCGGCGTGCTCCAGTGCGCTGTGAAGAAAGACAAGGTGGACGAGAAGAGCTGGAAGGGCGCATCCGACGCCTACATAGAAAGCTCGATTGAAATCACCGGGACGACGAAGAAAGACGACCGGGCGCCGGGGGGATTCGAGCTCCAGGTGGAGAAGGTGCATCTTATAAGCAGGGGAGAGCCTTTCCCGATTTCCAAGGACCTTTCAGAAGAATTCCTGCTTGACGTAAGGCATCTCTGGCTACGCTCGCAGAAAATGACGAATATAATGAAGGCAAGGTATTACATTGAAAGTTATCTCCATGAATTCTTCGACAAGGAGGGTTTCTACGAGCTTGCACCGCCCATAATAACGAAATCGCAGTGCGAGGGCGGCTCGACGCTTTTCGGGATGGATTATTTCGGCGAAAAGGCGTATCTCACCCAGAGCTCGCAGTTGTATGCGGAGGTTTTCATCTTCGGCCTTGAGAAGGTATATGTTCTTGCGCCTTCATTCCGTGCCGAGAAATCCAGGACGATACGGCACCTTGCGGAGTACTGGCACCTTGAGCCCGAGATGGCATGGTATTCGGAAGAGGACAACATGAAGCTGCAGGAAAACATGGTCGAATACGTCGTGCAGAAAATGGTGAAGGAGCATTCCGATCTGCTTGAGGCGTGCGGAAGAAAGCCGGACGAGCTGAAGCAGGTGAAAACGCCTTTCCCGCGGCTTGATTATGAAGATGCAGTGGAAAGAGTGAACGAACTCGGGGGGAAAATGAAGAAAGGCGAGGATTTCGGAGCTGATGAGGAAGCGGTATTGACGAAAGAGTACGATGTTCCGCTTTTCGTCCATAATTTCCCGAAGGATATAAAGGCATTTTACATGAGGGAAGACCCGAAGAAGCCCGGAACGGTGCTGAACAACGACTTGCTTGCGCCCCACGGGCATGGGGAGATCATCGGCGGAAGCGAAAGAATCTGGGAGCTTGACGAACTGGTTACGCGCATGAAGGAGTTCGGACTGGATCCGGATGGCGATATGAAATGGTACGTTGATCTGAGAAGGTACGGCTCCGTGCCGCATTCAGGCTTCGGCCTGGGCGTGGAAAGGCTTACAAAATGGATACTCAACCTAGACCATATACGGGATGCAATTCCGTTACCAAGAACCATTACGAGATGCTATCCGTAAAATAAGAAAAGAAAAAGCTTACTCGTCAGCCGCATACCTGTAATATTCGTTCCTGAATGAGTATTTGAAAATCTCTTTCTCGCTGAAGAATCTTTTCACTTCCTTTTCAGCGGTTTCTTTCGAATCGCTTGCGTGGATCACGTTCCTTGAGGTGCTGTTCGAGAAATCGCCGCGGATTGTGCCAGCCGGAGCTTTTGTGGCATTAGTAGGGCCGACTATAAGCCTCACAACTTCCACTGCCTCCTTGCCTTCGACAACAAGCGCGACTATCGGATGCTCCGTGACGAATTTCTCAAGGTCCGGATAAAACGGCTTGCCTACCAGGTGTGCGTAATGCTCCTTCGCGAACTTTCCGTCCATCTGGAGCATCTTCATCGCGGCTATTTTCAGGCCCTTTCTTTCGAATCGGGCTATTATCTCGCCGAGGATCCCTCTCTGTATTCCATCCGGCTTTATGAGAACGAGCGTTCTTTCCGCAGCCATAGCATCACTTCTTTTTTGCGGTTCCGGCCTTGAATTTCCTGCTGGCGATGGTCCAGTTCTGCCTTCTTCCTTCCCTTCCAAGCTTCAGCAGGTTCTTCCTGCACTTGCCCGAGCATAGATAGAAGACGGTCCCGTCCTTTTTCGCATAGAGCAGTCCGGTGCCTTTCCGTAATTCACTGTCGCAGAATGAGCAATTTGGCATTACCATTACCTCGCTTTTATCTCCTTGGCTTCCCTTTCGGTTTCAAGGAGCATGAGTATCATCCCTTTCTTCACCGGGCCTTTGACGTTCCTGAGAATGACCCTTCCCGCGTCCGGCCCCTCAAGAACCTTGCAGAGCACCTGGTAAATCTCGCCGTATACGCCGGTCTTCGTCCTTATCTCTACTATTTCGACTGGTATTCCGCCCATAAAACCACTAAGCCTTCTTCTCTTCCTTTGCCACCACTTTCTTGGGCAGCCTCTTCAGGATGTCCTGCAGCTTTTCCGTAGCGCCACCGGCATTCTCAACCGCAACTGCGGAAGTGCCTACCGGAATGCCGACCGCCTGTCCGAGCTCCTTCTTTGTCGGAAGGAATGCATACGGCACCCCCTTCTCCTTGCAGAGCATCGGGATGTGGATCACTATCTCCTCAGGTGTTACGTCTTCGGCAACTACCACGAACTGGGCCGTTTTCCTCTCTATGGCCTTGGTTGCCTCGTTTATCCCCTTTTTTACCTTGCCGCTTTCCTTTGCGACGGAAAGCATCTCCAGTATCTGCGGCACCAATTCTTTTGGTGTCTGCACATCTATGTATGCCATATCTTTCACCTCAAACTTAATCTCATCGGTTTTAGCGACAAAATTTGCGAGAAATATATTCCTTCAGAGGTTTTAAAAGTCTATCTCCGAACCGCGCCCTTCAGCTTGTAAAGCTCCTGCAGAAGGTAGATGCTGCCGCAGACCAGGACCATATCCTTCTCCCCGCATTTTCCTATGGCCCGCTTGAGCGCATCCTTTATGCTCCCGTCCACCGCCGTTTTTGTGAACGTTGCCGCCTTATCGGCCAGCTCCTTCGGGTCTACGCTCCGGTCATCCACCTTCGTCGCTATGAAAAAGGAGGCCTGGGGCGCGATGAGCTCTACCATCTTCATCCAGTCTTTCGTCTTCTTCGCTCCGAAAACCACGATAAGCTTGTCATAATCGTAAAGGTTCAGGCTCGCGACGAGCGACCCGATCCCGTCCGGGTTGTGCGCCGCATCGGCAAGTATTCTCGGCTCCCGGTTGACCATCTCAAGCCTTCCGGGGTGCCTCGCATTGAGCAACCCAGCGCGTATCGCCTCCCCGCCTATGCCCAGCTCCTCGGCAACAGCAACCGCAAGCGCGGCGTTGAACGCCTGATGGTCTCCTGCAAGCGGCGTTTTCAGGCCGATGTACGCATCCATGCCGACATAATCGAAAACCGTTCCTTCGGCCGTCAACTCCTTTATCTCGCTGAAGAAATCCCTGCCCAGCCCCTTGAGCGGAATGCCAGTGTTCTTCGCATGCATGCTTATGATTCCGTATCCGGCCTCTGCGGCTCCGGTTATCGCGACGCCTTTTTTTATTATCCCGGCCTTTTCCGCCGCGATTTTCTCTACCGTATCCCCCAAAAACTCGGTGTGGTCGAGCGCGACGTTCGTGATTACGCTTATGTTCGCATCCGCGATATTCGTCGCGTCGTATTTCCCGCCCATCATGACTTCTATGACCGCAAAATCCACCTTCTCGTCCGCGCAATACCTGTACGCTATCGCGGCATACGCCTCCCAGAGCGTCATCTCAAATCCTTTTTCATGAAGCGCAATCATTTCTTTCTCGTATTTCGCAAGCCTTTCCGCATCGATCCACTTCCCGTTCACCTGGAACCGTTCGTTCGGGGCGACCGTGTGCGGCGAAATGAACGTTCCGACCCTGTATCCCTCCTCCTTCAGTATGGATGAGATATAAGCGGCCGTGGAACCCTTCCCGTTCGTCCCGCCGACCATTATCACGCGAAGCTTCTTCTGGGGATTGCCGAGCGCATCCATTATTTTCGCTATCCGCTCGAGGCCGGGCTTGCAGCCGTACCTCTCAAGCTTCTCTTCTATCAAGCTCATTTCTTCGCCTTTCTTTCCGCAGCAAGAACCACGTTTTCAAGCAGCATCGCAACGGTCATCAGCCCGACTCCGCCCGGCACGGGGGTGCAGTCCGCCTTCTTTAGCACTTCATCGAATTCCACATCGCCCTTTATGATTTCCCCGATTCTCGTTATCCCGACGTCGATTACTACTGCGCCCTTCTTCACCATATCGGCCTTTATCAGGCCCGGCATTCCGACTGCAGCTATGAGTATGTCCGCGCTTTTCGTGTATTCCGCAAGGTTTTTCGTTTTCGAATGGCAGATCGTGACGGTCGCGTTTTTTCTGAGAAGAAGAATCGCAAGCGGCTTTCCGACCACGTTGCTCCTTCCGACCACCACGGCATGCCGGCCTTCAATAGGCACGTTATAATATTCAAGAAGCCTCATGACGCCTGCAGGGGTTGCAGGCAGGAAGGAATCCGTTCCGACGAACATGTTTCCCATGCTCACCGGGGTCCAGCCGTCCACGTCCTTTGCCGGGTTTATGCCCTTCACTATCTTCATTTCGTCTATGTGCTTCGGCAACGGGGATTGCACTATGAACCCGTCCACGCCTCCGTCTTCGTTAAGCCTGTCCACCAGCGCAAGGATTTCCGATTCCGAAACCGTCTCGGGAAGCTTGTGCAGGATAGCCTTTATGCCGCAGCCTGCGGCCTTCTTTATCTTGCTTTCAACATAAATCTGCGATGCCTTGTCCGCGCCCACAAGGACGATGGCGAGCGTCGGCGTCCAGTCTATCTCGCCCGCGCGCCTTTTGACCTTCAGCAAAATAGCTTCTGCCGGCTCCTTGCCGGAAAGGGTTCGGTACATGTATTTAAATGGGTGTGAGACTGTTTAAAAAGATTTTCCAATTAATCTTATTCTACGTGGGCCCGTAGCTCAGGCTGATGCGAAGTGCGTTTCATGCATTTTGTTTCCTGAAACGGTTAGAGCGACGGTCTTATATGGCCCGTTCTAATACATTCCTAAGACAGCCGTAGGTCCGGAGTTCAAATCTCCGCGGGCCCATTTTTATATTTTTGTTGCCGGTTTCGGGTTTTCGGTTTCCAGTATTACTGACGTAAAATTCGGATTCTGGAGGGTTAACTTTTCTGCTGGTTTTTCCTAAAACGGGATTTGATATAAACTGGGCCCGAATATTTTCCGTTTTTGCATTTTTGTTCATAAAAC
>JACCLJ010000124.1 GCA_013425425.1 Microcaldota archaeon | reverse complement strand
CTATTCCATCTTCTTCAGCTGCTCTTTCGCGTATTCCTTGTACTCCTTTGCGTCAATCACGCCTTTCTTCTCAAGGAATTCAATAAGCAGGATACCGCCGCTTGCCCTGAAATACAGCTCTGTAAGGAAGTCCATCATCTCTTCGTCGTTCATCGCCCGTATCTTGTTCCTTATGGCCTCCCCCTTTTCATCCAGAGCGCTTTTCATGCTTCTTCACTCCACAGGCCTTATGTCATAGCCCAGGTTATCCACGGTTATCTTTATCGTTCCGTTTTTATACGTCTCAAGATACCCTATCCTGTACTGATCCTGCTCCATGAGCCTCCTGAACGGGCTTCGTGTGGAGCCCTCTACTTCCTGCGTCTCATCGGAGCAGCCCTCTATAACCGCATATTGCGGCTTGCTTGCCTGGAGAAAGAGAGCGATCATCGCCGTGCCGCCCCCAACGCCATAATAAGGTGCTTCTATGACCTTGACCTTTATCTCATCGCCAAAGTTGTTTACTAGGTCACCCTGCGCGCCTGTCTGGATATTGCCCATAAGAAGAAGCGTAAGGTTTCTGTCCTCCATCCGCAAAACAATCGCGTCATTGTTGACATCTCCGAAACGGTTGCTTGTTTTCGGGTTGAGCACTTCAACATCAATCCCGTTCAGCAGGACGTCATAACCCCGTTCTGCAACACGGACGTTCTTTGCCCTTGCCGTAGCTTTCGTTATCACTGCTTCGTAAGCACTATCGCTGAAATCGTCGCCTCCCCACCAGAACTCCTCGACCTGGAATTCGTCAAGGACCCTGGAAAGCCCTCCATATCTCCGCTGGTCAGCAGCGGTGGAAACAAGCACATCGATATCATCTATGTTCCTGCGCTTCAGTTCATCTACAACCCTGCCGCCACTTGCAACAGAGCCGGCATCTATAAGTATGTCCAAATCGCCCTTCTTCAGGAAAATGGCAGCCGCGTGTTCGCCAGTGCCGTAATCACAGACATCAAAGAAATATACGCCGAGGTTCGCATCCGTCTCGTTGGCATAGCTTATTCCCTGCCACACCTCGGTTTCGTTCCCTTCCTCCTCTTCAGTAACGTTCACCGCGACACTCTCGTTTTTTTCCTCATCGATTATAACCGTTATGTTTGTTTTGTTTCCGGTTTCGTTCCCATGCTCATCCGGAGGCTTCGGCTGCCCGTCAATGCAGCCGAAAATGAACACCAGCAAAAGTGCAATCAAAACAAGCTTGCGCATATTTCCCACCACTATTATTGCTGTCCGAACGCCTTATAATCTCCCTTCATGCTTTCCCAGGATTCGCCGCCAAGGAAGCGGTCCACCATCTCAACCACCTGCGGCACGGTCACCCGAACCTGCTCGCCGGTATTCCTGTACCTAAGCGTGACTGTTCCGTCCTGCATGGTATCATAGTCTATCGTAACGGAGGCGAGCACGCCAATCTCATCCCCGCGCGCATAGCGCCTCCCAATGCTTCCGCTGTCGCGGTAAAGCACATCGAACCTCTTCTTCAGCTGCGCGGCTATCTCCTGAGCCTTCTCGTCCATGCCGTCCTTCTTCATGAGCGGATAGACCGCAAGCTCATATGGAGAAACCGCAGGCGGAAAGTCAAACCATTCCCAGTCCTTCTCCTTTGTAGCCGCCCGGAAGCAATGCTCGAGCATGCAGAATATGAGCCTGTCAACGCCCATCGAAACCTCGAAAACGTGGGGCACTATCTTCTTCTTTTCCTGCTCAAGGAAAACGGAAAAATCCTCGCCGCTCGTCTTTGCATGCTGCGATAAGTCGAAATCCGTCCGGTATGCGTTTCCGATGGTTTCAATTATCCCGAAGGAAGTCTGCACTTCCATGTCAATGTTCCTTTTGGAATAGTGCGGCGTTTCCTCGCTGCCGAGCACCCTGAAATACATCTCCGTCTCGTTTATCCCGACCTGTTTGTAGAATTCCCATTCCTTCACAAGGAAATAAGCGAATATCTCGTTCGGGGTGATTTTGCCCGCAACGGCCTCGCTGCCGTTCTTCACAACCATCTTCCCGTCAATCTGGAACCTCATCTTCTGCTCAGCCACTTTCCCGAAATCCTCAATGCCAGGCGCAGCCGGGCTGAAGAAATACTCAAGCTCCATCTGCGTGAATTCGCGCATCCGCACAAGGCCCTTGCGCGGCGATATCTCGTTGCGGAAGCTCCTTCCGACCTGGCCCACTGCAAGCGGCAGTTTCGTGCCATGATTCTTGAACAGCCTCGGGAAGGAAGTGAATATCCCCTGCGCGGTTTCAGGCCTCGCATACGCGGGCGCCCTGTCAGCGCCCATTCCCGTCTTGAACATGAGATTGAACATGTGCGCCTTGGAGAGCGGGCCATCGCATTTCGGGCATTTCATGCCTTCCGCTGCAATCGTCTTGTCCAGTGATTCGAGCTTCCCGTCCCATTTGAAATTGGGCAGTTTGTCCGCGATGAACGAGTCCGCCCTTATATTTATGCCGCATTTCGGGCATTCCACTATCGGGTCCCCGAACGCATCGACATGGCCGGATGCCTTAAGCACGGGCTCTGGCGTTATTATGCTGCTTTCGACTTCAAGATACCCGTTCTCCTTGATGAATATCCGTCTCCATAACCGCTCTATCTTCTGCTTAAGGAGCGAGCCCACGGGCCCGTAATCATAAAATCCGGAAACCGCACCATAGGGCTCGTTGCTCGGGTAGAATATCGAGCGCTTGAGCGCAAGGTCGAATATCTTCTCATGAAGCGTCACGCACTCTCCTCCTTCTTTTCGGGGCCGATGATCCTCTCGACAACCGCGGCATACGCGGGCCTTGAAATGAGATACCCTAGAAGCGAGCCAAGTATCGTCGATATCGCGAATCCGATAACCTCGACCAGGCCGGAGAAGAGCAGGGGCAGCATGGAAAGCGACGCGACTATCACGTTCGTTTTTATTATCGCAAATGCGTACCCCATCTTTTCATGCAGATGGTGCTTGTCCTTTTTCAGCAGTTCATCCGTTATGACTACCTGGGCATCGACGCCTACCCCGATTGCGGCTATGATGCCGGCCATCGCCGCGAGGTCTATGGTGAACGAGCCGAGTATCGAAAGCAGGATGGTGAGTTCAGCAAGGCTGATGAGAATGATGGGCAGGGTCGCCCGTATGTTCATGTACCTTATGCCGATAAGCAGCGAGATGATGACGAGCGAGGCGGCTATTGCTATGAGGCTGAAGTTCAGGAATTCGCTTCCGAGCGAGGCCGGCAGCACGGTCCTTGAGCCGAGCGATATCTGCACTGGCAGCGAACCGCCTTTCAATATCGATTCTATGCTCTTCTGTTTTTCCAACGCCTCGGTCCTCTTGACGGTGGGGTCGGTTGCGGTTACGCCGCCGCTGATCGCATAATTATAATTGGGTATCCCGTTCGTAAGGCCGGAAGAAAGCGATGGCGCGGAAAGGAGGCCTGCAGCCTCTATCCTGTTCACGACCAGGACGCCGGTCTGCGTCCTGATGAACTCCGGCTTCATCTCTTCAAAAGGCACTTCCTTGACAACATAGCCGGCGGCAACCAGTTCGTTTTTGTATTCTTGCGGCGTATCGTTCGAAACGATCGCAATCGTCCTGTTCGTCCTTGCGAGAACGCTCGCATTCGCATCAGTGAAATTCAGGTCGTCAAGC
>JACCLJ010000112.1 GCA_013425425.1 Microcaldota archaeon | reverse complement strand
CAACGAAAGAATTCAGCATCGGCGGAAAGATCTACAGGTTCCACGTATACAAGGTTGCTCCTGGTTATACCTTCGGAGCAAAGTGGGCTGACGTAGCAATCTTCTCAAAGGAGCTGAAGCTTCAGGACGGCCAGCACCTTGATCCGGACTACGACACCAACCAGGACTGGCAGGTAGCAGTAGGCTGGAAGAACAAGGGAGCACAGGCCGGTGTTGACCAAGTAACCGACCACCTGAGAACCGTAGTCATCTATGGAGATGATATGGCAGCACTCTCAAGCGGCGGAGACGCAAGGCTGAAGGAGAACGACTACGTTCCGATTGTGGAAGACCCGGTTGCATGGAAGCTTACTTATCTGGGCTTGGACATAACAAGCGCGGACAGGAACAGCTTTAAATTCCAGTTGGAGAGGACGAGTGACTATACGATATCGGCAACGAAGGGACCGTACGATACCACTGCCACCGCAACAAGAGAAAGCTGTGTAATACACGTTCCGTACGTGAAGGTTTCGACCTCGAAGAGCGGAAGCGTGTTCGAGCTTGATGGTACCGACGGTGACAACCCGGCAACGCTGACTGACAATACGTTCTATATCGGAACGAGCTTCGGTCCGGCTGCAGGTGTTGACTGTGGCACGAGTGGTTTCCACCCACCGGGTATGGTCTTCATGAAGCTCTCGCCGAGTTCGCAGTACTACGGTTATGCAGAATATAACTGGGGAGGACCGACATCAACCCTCGTCAGATACAGCACAATCGGAGACGGTGATACGACATGGGCGACTGGTGGTCTCATAGAAATCGGCGACTACACTGGTGTAACTAATCCTGTACCAGATATTGCAGGAGATGGTTACTTCATGAGAAGCCTGAGGGACGACCCAACCAACCTAGGAATCTGTGTTGCTGAAGGTGGTACCGTACCAACCTGTTTCGGTGTAAACAGGCTTACTGAAGCTACGGCAGCGAACGACCCAAACTGGTACTTCGCAGTATCAGAAAAGGCAGGCGTGGACACCTCTAACAACATTGCCGACTACAGCCTTATGGGCCTTTACCTCGGTGGTGGTGTACCTGGAGACGCAACATTCAACTGGGACTCCCAGGATGGGGCTTTGGCATACATTACAAGGGAGGACTACATCCTCTACATGTATGGCGGACCGGTGAACCCAAGAGGCTCTACCACTACGCTTGAAGAGGGCGGAGTGACAGAAAGAGGCTCAGTGTTCAGCAGCATCGACGACACGACCGTAAACTTCAACATGGCAAACAAGTTGGCGCACGCACAGTACATCCTTGCCTCAACGGGAGCAACCGCAGGAGCTGAAAGCACCTGTGTAAGAACCCTTGCGGAGGGCGAAACAAGCGAGCCGTGCAACGGCGTGACGGTCAAGGTTCTCTCAATAACCGAGACTGTAGGCGCATGCACAGCGGGAGGAGCTTCTGCAACCTGCGCACCTGACATGACCGGAGTATCTGCCGTGATAATGCCGGCAAACACCGCGACGGTAGCCAGCAAAGTGCCGTATGCAAACGCATACCAGAACCAGGTCATCCTAGACCGGGATGCAGTGGGAGTTAACACTGTAGTCTCGATAGGAGGAGACAAGGTCAACACCGTAACAGCAGGACTTCTTGAAGGCTCTGCAGTCGACTGGACAACCAACAGAAAGGTTGTAAGGGAAGTCGTACAGGGCTCAAAGATAGTCGTTGCGGGTGCTGAAGCAGCGGACACTCTTGAAGCGGCAAACGACTTCATAAGCCAGTTGAGAAGGGCGTAAAGTCCTTTTCTTTTTTTCTTTTTATTTTCTCTTTTTTACCTCTCTTTTTTAAGAAAAGGGTGCTGATTGTTTCTCGGGAAGCAAGTAGCTCATTGGTTGTGACATAAAAATAAAAGCCCGCCTATACTCTTTTATGCCATCAAAAGCACTTATCGTAAATCGGGGTATACTCACCAGGAGAGAAATAGAAAATTAAAAAAGAGAAGAAAAAATTTCAATGTGCGTTAACTTCTATGGTTACGTTGCTTCCCCAGCTCTGCAAAATGTTTGCCGTAAGCATGACCTGGAAGCCCTGCTCCGAAACATCTACGGTCAATGTTGGTCCGTGTGCCACTGCTACACCGCTTCTAACCACGACGTCTCCGCAGAGAAGGTCATAAAGGCCGTTTCCGCTGGCATCAAGACCGCTGTATTCTACAGTGACGTTTCCTACGGTTTCGCTGCCTCCGTTGGAAATCCACTCGGTCCTAGTCTCATCGACTGCACTGCAGACTACTGCAACATCCTCTCCAATGACGTCTTCCTCTGCAACTTCAGCATCTGCATCTACCGCATCTGTTGCGTCTACCGCATCTATCGTGTCAACTGCATCAACCATATCCGCATCAACAACGTCAACCGGTGCGTCTTCCTCGACTTCTGCGTCCTCTTCTGCATCTTCAGCAGGAACATCCGCAATCATGTCTTCTCCGCCCGCATCTTCCTCGACTGCGTCCTCTTCAACTGCATCGGCTTCCGCATCCTCATCGACTACTTCAGCGACTTCGTCATCAACAGCATCCGGCACGTCGCTTTCCACGCCGTCAAGTTCATCCTCTGAAGCGTTATCGTCTATTGTTTCAAGCGGAATGGAATCCCCTGCATCTCCGTCCTGATACGGATG
Organism: Microcaldota archaeon; assembly: GCA_013425425.1. Classification (GTDB taxonomy): domain Archaea; phylum Micrarchaeota; class Micrarchaeia; order Anstonellales; family Bilamarchaeaceae; genus JAVZJR01. The sequence continues at coordinate 7,273 of JACCLJ010000112.1, read as the reverse complement.
ATTGCCTCCATTGGTATTCATTCCACAGCCGGCAATAAGCGCAACGGCTGCGACTCCCACTATGCTCTCAGCGAGAGGCCTGGGAAGTTTTGAAAGTATTCCTGGCTTGTCCTGCTTCTCAGTCACCTGTTCCTTCGCAACGTTTTCCGGCTTTGCAGCAATATTTTTTTCAGACATATAAAACCACTAAGTATAATTAGTATGATAATATTTATAAATATATATGGTTGGAGAAGTATACAAAAAATGGTGCATGATTGCCATGGAACCCCTTTCTCATATCTCGAAAACGCCGGGCATCGGCGGAACAATAAAGGCAGAGCCGGAGGATTTCATAGTTGAGGAAATCGGGACGGACGGGATAGCGTTTGGGGTTGACGTTCCAGCTGCGAAGGGAGTTTATGTGTTGCTGGCTGAAGATGCGGTAGTGCCCGTGGATCAGCCTCCATTTTCTGAAGCAGGAGTCGTATAAGGTTTATAAATCTCAAAGTGCATTAATCATATGGTGAATGTATGACTGAAAACATCTCGATTCCAAAAAAAGAATACGAAATCCTTGTCTACAAATCTGTGATGTATGACGAAATAGTAGAAACCGAAGAGTTGACCAAAGAGGAGCTGGAAAGATTGGAAAAAGCAAGGATGGGTAAAAGCCTTACGGAAAAAGAATTCCTGAAACATCACCCCGAGCTCAGGTAGCATGCCATTTACTCTTATCTTTAAGGAGCAGTTTGAAAAATCTTTCTCTGACATTAAAGATGATGTTGCAAAAGTTCAGATCTGGAAAAAGATACAACAATTGAAAGAACATGCTCCGATAGGCAAAAAACTAATCGGTAATCCATATTGGTCGATTCATGTAGGTCGCTTCCGCGTAATATACATCCTTCATGCGCATTCTAGCGAGATAGAGCTTATTGATATATTAGAGCGAAAACACGACTACCGGGAGCTGAGGTAGTTTATAGCGCCCGGCATATGGAATGATACCGATGCAGTCTCTTTCCCATCTCTCGAAAACGCCGGGCATCGGCGGAACGATAAAGGCAGAGCCGGAGGATTTCATAGTTGAGGAAATCGGGACGGACGGGATAGCGTTTGGGATTGATGGGCGAGTTGAACGCGATGGCGAAGCGGGCGATTATGCGCATTTCATCCTCCAGAAGCGGGATTGGACTACGGAAGGCGCGATAAGGCGGGTTGCGAAGGAGCTCAGGATTAGCCCAAGGCGGTTTAATTACGCCGGAAATAAGGATAAAATTGCCGTTTCAACGCAGCTCGTTTCGGCATTCAAGGTCGAGCCGGGGAAACTGCTGTCGCTGGACCTGAAGGATATACGGATCGATGGGGCATGGGCTGCCGCGGATAAAGTGCGGCTTGGCGGGCTTCTCGGAAACCGGTTTACGATCAAGGTGAAAGATGCCGAAGACGGCGGAACGGTGGCGCGGGTTTATGCCGAGCTCAACGGAAAATTCCCAAACTATTTCGGGGAGCAGAGGTTCGGGACGAGCAGGAAAAATACGCATATTGTCGGCGAGTGGCTGCTCAGGGGGAGGGCGGACAAGGCTGTGCTCACCTACCTGTGCGACAGCGAAGGGGAAATCAACGAAGATGCGAAGCTCGCGCGAGGACATCTGGCCGATAGCATGGATTTTCCGGCCGCATTGAAGGAATTTCCGGCTTTTCTTAAACTGGAGAGGAGCATGCTTGCGCATCTTGCGAAAATCCCGAACGATTATGCCGGGGCGCTGCGGAGGCTTCCGAGAGCCACGCTGCTGATGTTCATCCATGCCTTCCAGTCGTACATCTTCAACAGATTGCTCTCCGGAAGGATTGCCGAAGGCGAACTGCACATGGAAGACGGGGAATACTTCTGCGGGGAGAACCCCTACGGTTTTCCTGACATTTCGAAGCGGGACGCGCATGGATGGCTGGTTGGGAAACTGATCGGTTACGAAAGCGAGCTGAATGAACCGGAGAAAGCATTGATTGAAGAGCTGGACATAAGAAAAAACGATTTCAAAATAAGGGCATTTCCCGAACTGTCATCGAAAGGCAATTTCAGGACGCTGCTTGCCCCGCTCAAGGATTTTTCTTTTGAGAAGGATACATTCCGCTTCTCCCTCCCGGCGGGAAGCTACGCCACGGTAGCCTTAAGAGAGTTTCTGGACGTGAAGAAAGCATGAATGAGGAAGGCATTGATTTTTCCATTGCAAAAGGCGTATTCTACAATCCGGAAATGACCTTCTGCAGGAGCATGTCTTCGCTGGCAGTCGGAGCCATCGGCGGCAGGCTTGACGTCTGCGACTCTTTCTGCGCTTCGGGCATACGCGGGATAAGGTATGCGAAGGAAAACAAAAACGTGAAAAGCGTAACGTTTGTCGACATTGAAAAAAGCGCGATAAAATGCGCGGAAAAGAATGCGAAGAAGGCGAGGATACGGCACGACGCGATTCACGGGAACATATCTCGCGTGGTTTTTGACATCGCCGCGGATTTCCTGGAGCTCGACCCGTTCGGGACGCCTGCGCCGTATCTCTACGACGCCTTTCGCGTCTTCAACCCGAAAAAAACCGCATATCTTTCGGCTACTGCAACGGACGTGGCGGTGCTGTGCGGCGGAAAGACGAAGGCATGCATGAAAAACTACCATTCCAGGCCGCTGAACAACGAATTCACGCACGAGAACGGATTGAGGATAATGGTGAAGAGGATGGCGGAGACGGCGGCGGAATTCAACATGGGCATAAAGCCGCTTGTTTCATTTTCGGACAGGCACTATCTGAAGGCAATAGTGCAGGTCGAGCGCAGCGCGGAGCTTGCCTACGAAAGCATGATGTCGCTCGGCCATGTGGAATACTGCCCCTCATGCGGCTATCGCGAAGCGGCAAAATTCCCAAAAGGAAAATGCGCAAACTGCGGCAAAGCAACGGATTATGCCGGCCCCATGTGGCTTGGGGAGCTTCATGATAAAAAATTCATCGATGACATGGAAAAGCTGAACATGAAACGGAGCTACTCCCACAAAAGCGAGATAGAAAAAATGCTCGGATTGCTGAAAGGCGAAATCGGGATGCCTCCCCACTACTACAACATCCATGCATTCGCAAAGCGTGCGGGCATCGGTTTCGTTCCACGTACGGAAGACGTCATTGCGGCCTTGCTCAAGAGTGGCTTTAATGCAAAAAGAACCCACTTCTCTCCCGTTTCGATAAAGACGGGCGCACCCTACGGCGTTCTTAAACAGATTTTTTCAGAGGCCGTGCATTAGCGCAAGCATCTCCCTGCTCGGATAGGAATGGGTTGCGGATGATTTCGCTATCACGTGCTTGTAGCCGAGCTGATACGCTTCCCTCTCATAAAATTCAAAGGCATCCTTAGGCACGTATTCCAGCACCTGGAGATGGTTTTTTGTCGGCCTGAGATACTGCCCTATCGTCACGATGTCTGTGCCGGCCTTCCTGAGATGCCTCAAAGCCGCAAGCACCTCGAACCGCTGCTCCCTGAAGCCGAGCATCAGTGAGGATTTGATTATCATATCCCTTGAAAGCTCCCGTATGGCGCGTATCGTTCTCAGCGACTGGCCGTAACCGTGCATTCCATCCCTCACGACGGGCTGGAGCCTTCTGACCGTTTCAATGCTGTGCCCTATGATATCCGGCCCCGCATCGACCACTTTTTTAATGAGCTCCTTTTTGCCGGAGAAATCAGGTATGGAGACTTCGACGGCGGTATGCGGGTTCCACCTCTTTATGGCGCGTATGCACCTTGCGAAGTGCTCGGCACCCATGTCATCGAGGTCGTCCCTGCTTACCGAGGTGAGGATGACGTGCCTGAGGCCGAGCGCCCTTATGGTTGCGGCCAGCCTTTCCGGCTCTTCATTCTCTAGCCTGCCCGGTTTTTTATTATGCTTTATGACGCAAAATTTGCAGTTTCTAGTGCAATGGGGGCCCATCAGCGTGAATGCCGCGCTCCCCACTATCGAGCATCTTGAAAAATTGCGGCAGGCTTCGCAGGGGCTCCTCAGATCATGCTTTCTGATTATTTCCGTCGTAACCTCTTTTATGCTTTCCCTGCTTGCCTTTGCAGGGACGGGGGGGCTGTTGGCCATCGGTTCTGCATGGGAAGAATAAAATTAAAATACTTCTCCTATACGTGCGTTACGCTCCGACTACCATCCGCAGCACATCGCGGAGGCCCGGGGCAAAACCGATTATCATAAGCACCAGCGCTATGTAGTTCCTCTCATCCCCCGTCATCTTTTCTTTCGTCAGGAGATAGGCCGCGCCGAACGCGATTGCAACCTTGATAAAATAAAATGCGAGGAAATTGCCGCTGAGGATTCCTATGGCGCCGGAAAAGACGTGCTGTTCGGAATAGCTTATGCCGGTGAAAAGCGGAAAAACCTCGATTGCGAAAAATGTCGCCGCGCCGTCAAGCGCATGGCCGGCCACTATCCCGGCCATTATGCGGTCTTTGAAATACCGCAGTGCGACATATGCCGGAATTGCAGCCATCAAAAGCACGGGAATGGCATAAATCCAGTAATTCATGAAAGGAAGAAGAAGCAGGAAGCACGGGATCCAGAACGCAAGGCCCACGTAACCGAGCCATTCCACCCGCTTTATCTTATACAATATTACAAGCGAAACAAGCAGAAGCGCAGCGACTGCAATGTATATCCCCGGGGTGACGGTCCAGTACTGCAGGATATTGGCCGCATCCTCCTGCGGATAATCAAATATATGGCTGTCGAGCACGAACTGGTGCACCGGCGTCACCGGCTTCATGGCTCCGGTATCTATGCTGTCGGTGACGACACGGAGAGTCGAGCCGAGAAGCACGAAACAGAGCACCGAGCGGATAAAATGTTCATCGATTTTGATCTTGCCGCCGATGGCGCGGTAAATGGCATAAACCGCGGCTATCGCCACGGCCGCATATACGAGGGTGTTCACGACGTTGTATCCGGTGTGGCTCCATATAGGCTCAATAAAATAATCATATATAAAGTTTTCCATCGAACCAACTACATGGAACATAGGCAAAAAAGGCTTATTAAGGCAAGCGTCAGTGAGAGCGTGGCGAAGCTGCTCGGCGAGGCGCAGAAGCAATACCTTAAGGGCAATAAGGAGCGCTCGCAAAGCTATGTCAGGATGGCGCTCCAGCACATAAAAAAGCACAAGGTCCGTGTTCCCGAAGAATACCGCAATGCCTTCTGCAGGAAATGCTGCGTGGTTTGGGTGCCTGGCGACAGCGCGAAGGTTTTCTTTGACAGGAAGCACAACTGCCTGAGGATAGAATGCAGGAAATGCGGCTTCGGCAAAAGGCTTTGATTTTTAAGTTTTAAAAGATAAAAACTGATTTTGGATGTGATGGAATGGCAATGCTGGATGAAAACGCGAAAAAAGAGGTTTCAAAGCGGCTCAACGGGCTGAAATCCGCGGTTACGATCGTTTATTTTGACAGGAAAAGCCAGCTTAACGAGGACATAAAAGCGCTTCTTTCCGAGTTTGCAGGGCTTTCGGGCAACATAAAACTGGAGATGCACGACATGGAAAAAGATAGGGCGGCAGCTGAAAAATACGGAGTCGAGCTTGCACCTGTGATGATCCTCAAAAGCGCGCACGTGAAAGGCGATGCGAGGTTCTACGGAATCCCTTCCGGCCATGAGTTCGCGGCTTTTCTCGAAATCCTGAAGATGGCAGGGGGGGAGCTGAAAGGGGATGAAGGCATGCGCAAATTCTTCGATTCCACTTCCGGGATAAAACTGGAGGTATTCACCACGCCGACATGCCCGCACTGCCCGGCATCCGCGTATGTTGCCCTGAAATTCGCCATGATGAGCCCGAAGGTGAAGGGATATGTTTACGAGGCGACGGAATTTCCCGACGTTGCAAGGAAATACCAGGTCATGAGCGTTCCGAAGACGGTGATAAACGAAGGCAGGGGCGAATTCGTGGGCGGGTATGCGGAAGACCTTGTATTCCTCCAGATAAAGAAGGCGCTGAGCGGCTGATCTACCTGCTTATATTTTCGACGTTGCCAAGCCCGGCGAATGCCGCATCGCCCGTGACGAATTCCATGCCATTTTCCAGGGAATACGCGTATCCTATCGCGTCGACATAAGAGATGTTTTTGCCTTTATTCTGAAATTCCAGGCGCATTTTCATGGCATTTTTCAGGGTTCTTTCAGGTATGGAAACCTTGGCTATGGCAAAAGCCTCGAAGTACTCTTCCGCCCTGTTCTCGCCCTGCTCTCTAAGCGATATGTAATACAATTCCATAAGCTGATAGTCGCTGGTGCAGAAATCGCCGTTTTCTATTATCTTTTCCGCTTTTCTGTTTCCTCTGAGGTATTCTATCATGGCGTAGGTGTCCAGGAAATACATCATTTCCACCCTTCATCTATCTCTTCCATCAGCTGCCCCGTGCTCTTTTTCGTTTTGAACGTTCCTTTCAGTCCGAAGAGTTTTTTTATTACTTCTATCTCAATATGAAGGTCTTTTTCAGCGCTTATGCCAACCGCGTCAGCTTTTTCCTTGGGAATTATTATAGCCCAGGAATTGCCTACTCTTTTGGCGCGGGCATGCAAATCTATCATTTAACCACCAGTATAATTATATTATTAGTAAAATTTATAAAACAATCGGTTTGGATCTGGTTTGCTTATATCTTGTCTATCCTCTGGTTCGGGAGTGGTTTCAGCCCTTCCGGCATTTCCGTTTTGCCCTTCCGTTCACGGCATAAGACTTCCCCTGCATAGGCTATCATCGCGCCGTTGTCGCGGTTGAACTCGTCAGGCGCAACGCCGAATTTCACGTTGTCCTCCTTGCACATGATCCTGAGCATGTTCTGAAGGCGCCTGTTCTGCGCGACCCCGCCGCAGGCTACCAGGCATTTCTTTTTCGTGAGGAAAAGGGCGCGCTCCGTCGCCTCGCAGGTCATGGCGAACGCGGTTTCCATCAAAGAATGCGCAACGTCTTTTTTGCTGCCGGTTTTTGCCGCCTTCCCCGCCTGGGTCAGCAGTCCGGAGAAGACAAGGTTCATGCCTTTAACGGAATACGGCAATGCAACATATCCTCCGCCTTCCGCAAGCTTTTCGAGGGCGGAGCCGTGCGCGTGCTCCATGCCTATCTCGCGTGCAAAACTGTCGAAGAAAGTTCCTATGCCTATGTCCAGCGTTTCGCCGAGAACAGGGGACCTGCCGCTCTTCCGGATTATTATCTGGCTGTTTCCGCCCGACAGGTAGAGCACAAGCGGATTTTTCATG
>JACCLJ010000077.1 GCA_013425425.1 Microcaldota archaeon | reverse complement strand
AAGCGTGTGCTTATTACATCTACGTCAGAAGTTTATGGAACGGCGCAATATGTTCCCATTGATGAGCAGCATCCCTTCCAGGGGCAATCACCCTATTCCGCCACCAAAATCGGGGCAGACCGGATAGCAGAAAGTTTCTATCGCAGCTTCAATACCCCAGTGACCATAGTAAGGTCGTTTAATACGTATGGGCGGCGTAAATCTGCCCGTGCCATCATTCCTACCATCATTACCCAGTTGCTGGCCGGCGCAACAGAAATCAAACTGGGCAGCATTCATCCAACACGCGATTTTAATTTTGTCAGAGATATCGTAGACGGTTTCATTGCGATTGCAGAAGCACAAGCCACGATTGGAGAAGAAATAAACATTGCCTCTCAACAGGAGATTTCCATCGGGCAACTTGCCCGCGAGATCATCGACCAGATAAACCCAGCGGCCACGATCGTCTCTGAGGCTATACGCATGCGGCCTGAAAAGAGTGAAGTCGAGCGGCTGCTGGGCAGTAACGAAAAGATTCACAGACTGACAGGGTGGCAGCCAGAATATACGCTGAAGCAGGGAATTCGGGAAACCATCGCATGGTTCAGGGACGAGGAAAATCTACGGCGCTATAAATCGGATGTCTATAATGTTTGAAAAAATAGTCAGCCAATGCCATTTCCTACTGTGGCGCGCAGCCGATATTTGTGGATGTAGAACGATCAACCCTGGGACTTGATCCGGAAAAACTGAATGAATTTCTAATAAATAACGGTATCCTGAAGTCAGATGGCAGGTGTTACAATAAAATAACCGGCAGAAAGATCGCAGCGTGCGTACCTATGCATACCTTTGGCCACCCGGTGCGGATTGATCAGATTATTGAAATCTGTCAGAAATACCAGATTCCAGTCGTTGAGGATGCCGCCGAGGCGCTGGGCAGTTGTTAAGGAAATAGAGGTGAAACTACAAAAGCTTCCTGAAGATTTAAGGAGAGAAGTTTTAGATTTTATGGAGTTTCTGCTAAAGAAGTATAAGGATACAAAGAGCAAGGCAAAGAAATTCCGGTTCGATAAAAATCTGCTTGAAAAGTAACACCATGTGTGATACATTTAGGAGCATCTCGTGAGGATCTTCAAAAACGCCTGGTTTGTTCGTTTTGCGCGTGCTCAGAATATTTCCGATGAAGCGCTTCGCGAAGCTGTCCTGCGGGCCGAGAGTGGGCAGGTGGATGCCTACCTGGGTGGAGGCGTGATAAAACAGCGCCTTCCCCGACCAGGGCAAGGAAAGTCAAAGGGCTATCGAACGATCATTTTGATCCGCGAAGGACACAGAGCGTTTTTCGTGTACGGATTTTCAAAAAGCGATCGAGACAACATTCGCAAGAACGAGGAAGAGCAGTTCAAGAAGATGGCCAAGCATGTCCTGGGGCTTTCCGAAGCCCAATTGAACATCCTGATCGCAAACGGCCAGCTTGAGGAGGTTGAAAGCAATGACGAAAAGGTATCGAAGTGAGGTGTTCGCCGCGATCCATGAAACCATGGATGCGCTGCACGAGGTCGGCGCGATCGACAAGCAGACGATGCGCGAGTTCGATGAGGCTTGTCTGACCCCGGTGCGCGTACTCAGCCCCGAGGAAATCAAGACCATTCGACTGCGCGAGCGTATCTCCCAGCCGGTCTTTGCGCGCTATCTGAATGTCTCGAAAAACCTCGTTTCGGATTGGGAGCGGGGTGTCAAGAAACCTGGCGGACCGGCTTTACGGCTGCTGACGGTCATCGAGGAAAAGGGGCTGAAGGCGATTGCGTGAAATAGAGAAAAGATAAGGTTTCCCTAACCCATAACCCATGACCGTTCCCCCTGTCAATGAATTCGCGTGCGGCCTGAAAAAAGTGAAGTGGAGCGGCTGCTAGGCAGTAACGAAAAGATTCGCAGGTTAACAGGGTGGCAGCCAGAATATACACTGAAGCAGGGAATCCGGGCAACCATCGAATGGTTCAGGGACGAGGAAAATCTACGGCGCTATAAATGGAATGTCTATAATGTTTGAAAAAATAGTCAGCTTCATTAAAATCCCTTTACCAGGCAGAGAATCCCGTTCCGTTCCATGCGCCGCGATTTTCAGGGAATGAAAAAAAATATCTCATGGATTGTATTGATACAACCTATGTGTCCTATGTGGGGCAATATGTCAGTCGTTTTGAGGATGAAGTTCGGCAGCTCACCGGTGCAAGGTATGCGATCGCGGTCTCTACTGGAACCGCAGCGCTGCATGTAGCCCTCCTTCTTGCCGAAGTAGCGCCAGGGGATGAGGTGATAACCCAGCCTTTGACCTTTATCGCCACGGCCAATGCCATTTCCTACTGCGG
>JACCLJ010000052.1 GCA_013425425.1 Microcaldota archaeon | reverse complement strand
GAAGGTCTTCGACGAGGCCGGCGCCGACATCATACTGATAGGCGGCTCCATAGGAGCGGAAGGCGACTTGCTGAACAATACCGTTAAGAGGATAAAGGAATCCGTCAGCAGGCCGGTCGTCCTCTTCCCGGGAAACATCGGAGGGGTTTCGAAACATGCGGATGCGATATATTTCATGAGCCTCTTGAATTCCAGCAACCCGTACTGGATAACGGGAGCGCAAGCGCTGGCTGCTCCCATGATCGCCAGCTCGAAGCTCGAGGCGATACCCACTTCCCTCCTGATCATCGAACCAGGCGAAACGGTCGGCTGGGTTGGCGAGGCGAAGCCCATACCTTACCACAAGCCCGACATCGCCGTCGCGTATGCGCTAGCCGGCAAGCTGCTGGGACAGAGGCTGACCATTCTCGAGAGGGGGTCGGGCGCGCCCGGGCCTTCGTCGCCAGAAATGTTCCGCGCGGTCAAGGAAGCGGTCGGCCACCCGGTGATATGCGCCGGCTCGAGCAAGACAATGGACGACATAAAGAACACGATCATGGCAGGCGCGGACGGCATCCACATCGCTTCCCTCGTACAGAATGCCGACGACCCGCTCAGGATGGCGAAGAAGCTGGTCGAGTTCACGAAGAAGGTCGAGAAGGAAAAACTGAAGAAATCGTAACGATTCTCTTTTTAAATTTTTTTCTTTTAATGAAGATAATGGGAATTATTTACGCAGCAACTTGCCTTGGGAAGAACCGCAGGCCTATAAAGGTGGAAAAATTCAGATCGATGATAGAAGGGGCGGATGAACTATTTTCTGAAACTGCTCTGGCGCACGGTATTGACGGATACGGTAAAATAAAAGATGACCCGAGGATAACCCCTCTGGGAAGACTTCTGAGAAGATATTGGCTGGACGAAACTCCGCAGATTCCAGGTCTTTTCACAGGAAAGTTCAGGCTTGTCGGAATAAGGCCGAGGAGTGAGGAATACTGGAAATTATTCCCTCCCGAACACGCGGAAAGGGCTTTGAAATACAGGCCGGGACTTTTCGGCGTTAATTATTTTAATGACGGCGAATCCTTTTCGGGCATGATAAAAGCGGAAGGAAGGTATCTGGATGAGAAGGAAAATCGCCCCTTTCTTACAGACGTTAAATATTTTTCAATGCTGGCATACAGAATCCTTTTCGGTGGCCTGAGAAGCTATTAGGCGCGCAGAAGCTCACAGATTCTCCAGTATTTTCTGCGGGCTATTCACTATCGCGTCCGGCCCGAACTTCTCCAGATGCCCTTCCGTATGGTAGCCATACGTCACTGCTATGAGCTTAGCGACGCCGGCCGCGCGGCCGGCGAGCATATCGACTTCCATGTCGCCGACAAAAACAGTCTCGCTTCTCTTGACGCCGAGCTTTTGAATCGTCAGCAATATCTGGGCCGGATCGGGCTTCAGCTTGTCCATGTCCTTCCCGCCCACGACGACGTCGATGTATTTCTCGAAGCCAAATCGCCTCAGCAGCCGCCTTATTATGAACTCGTGGGTGTTCGAGGCTATGCCTGTTTTTATGCCGCGCTTCTTCAGTGCGGCGAGCACGCCGGCCATCTCGCCGAAAGGCCGCATCTCCTTCTCGAACTTCAGGAAGTATTTCTTGTACGTATCGTTCGCTTTCGCCACCTCATCGCCGCTTATCCCCAGCTTGCTGTAAAAATCCATATAGTTGCCGTTGAGGTTCCGGGTGAATTCGGGCAGAGAGCCGTAGAACTTCTTGCCCATCTCGCGGCAGACCTCTTTGTAGATGAGGTATATCGCCTTCCGCGTGTCGCCAATCACGCCGTCGAAATCGAAAATGACAGCCTTTATGGTCATTAGGATAGATGCGCCCGGATATTAAAAAGGCGTAAAGACCCCATCAGAAAGCTTTATATATATATTTTAACTATATCATAGTAGTACTAATTTGAGTACGCGTAAATCATTTAAAAACAATTGCCGTACAATAAGATGGCGGGTGCATTAAATGGGCAGATTCGGAAACTATCCGAGGATTGGTGCGCTGGCAGCTGCAGGACTGGCAGGGATGTTTTCTACAGGATGCGGGCCAAGAGAGGGCCCAGACATGGTTTCATACAAGACCGTTCCCGTGATCCAATATCAAGGAGAACTCCCTCCTAATTTAAATTTAAAAACGCTACTGCATGAAGAGCTAAATGGCGCAGAAAGCCTTCGAGAATGGAATGACTTCGGCGATAAAGGTGGGCTTGATTTTTTCGTGGAGACCGGGCAAAGAGGCGTTGAATACAGGATACCCTTTATCAAGCTTTTGGCAAAAATGAATCCGTATTTGCGTGTAGATATTTTTGATAATCGCTTGAAAGGAAATAATGGGCTATCCCCTGATTTGAACGAAGACTGTTTTGTCGGAAACCCTAAAAGAGGGCTAAAAGGGGAACGCATCGGTTCTCTGCGCATAACAGGCATTTGCGATGCAAGAGGCCGTTTGATTGAAAAATACGTGGAGTTCATCGGCGAGAACGGCCATAAGAATACGGTTTTTTTGGTGAACGGGGAAAACTGCAATCCTGACCCGATGCGCAGGCAAAAAGTCGAAATTTTACCATGATTTCCGGGCTGGACAGATACGTCCAATCAAACCTGCCCGGAATATTTTGCACGGAGCTTCTCTAGGCCTTCACCGGCGTCAGCCAACCGGCATATTTCCTGTTCTTCCCGCGCACGACATTGAAGAACTCCTCCTGAAGATGTCTGGTGACCTTGCCGAAGGAATTCTTTATTCTCTTGTCGTCCACCTGGGCTATGGGCGTCACTTCCGCAGCGGTGCCGGTGAAGAAAACCTCATCGGCTCCGGTTACATCGCCGACCTTTAGATTAATCTCATGGACTATGTAGTCCAGGTCTTTCGCTAGGCGGATAACACTATCCCTGGTTATGCCGGGCAATATGTTGCCAAGCGGCGGGGTCTTGAGCACCCTGTCCTTCACTATGAAAATGTTCTCCCCCACCCCTTCCGCGACGTTGCCGTTGC
>JACCLJ010000041.1 GCA_013425425.1 Microcaldota archaeon | reverse complement strand
GAACTGCCCGCACTCCTTATCCAGCCGTTCCATCTCCATTTTCAGCAGCGTGCCCTTCGAAGTGTTTAGCAGGCTCTTTTTTTCCGAGTATTTGAGCGCGACCTCCCTTTCCCTGCCGAGATCTTCTAGGAATACCTTTCTCTCGCCGAGCACTATGCTCGCTTCCTTTACTCTAGTCTCCACGACATCGAGGTCCCTCAAGGCTTCCTTTTTCTTTTCCTCGAAATCCGAGATGCCCGCCACGGCGTCTATTATCGTCCTTCTCTCCTTGCCGCTCATGTTGACTATTCTCTGGACCTCTCCCTGCGCTATGATGTTCCTTCCGGAATCGTCAAGGTTGTATTTTCTCAATGCTTCCTGGGTGGCGCTGCGCGTCACCCTCTTCCCGTTAAGCCTGTAGATTACCTTGCCGTCCTCCCTTATCGCCCTTTTGATGTCGTATTTGCTTTCGCCGTCAAATGCAACCGTCACCTCGGCGGACTTGGCGCCCATGTGGATAAGGTCCCTCACCTTCCTTGCCCTGAGCGATTTCAGCGACGTCTCGCCAAGGACGAACCGTATGGCATCCAGGACATTGCTCTTGCCCGCGCCGTTCGGCCCTGCAAAGCAGACGAAGGACGGCGGTATGCTTATGTTCAGCGCCTTGAATGATTTGAAATTCCTGAGTATCAGATGGGAGATGTGAAGCATACGTTTTCCTATTCTCGAATTAGGATTAAAAAGGTTTTTGAGCGCCTAGCAGCTGAAAACAAACTGTAGTTTCTTGCCTTTTTTGTCAAGCCGGCAGAAGCCCAACCGCTCGAACTGGATTGTTTCGCCTTTCTTAAGCTCCGTGCAGCCTTTTTCGCAATAGCCTTTCGCGATCTCCAGGCTGTTCGGGTTGTAATTGCCGTTTTCATCAAGCAAATCGTGCGGGATTAACAACTCGCATGCGATTTTGTGCTTATCCGCAACCCATTGTATTTTCTTCGGCACCATGCTGTCTTCCGCAAGCTCCCCTTCAAGCGCCTTTGCCTTTTTCTTCGTTAGCTTGACGTTGCACAAATCCTTCAGCCTGAAAACCTCGCCTTCCCTCAGGGCCTCGGCGTCATCCCAGCTTATGTAAACCTTCCCAGAAACATCGAATTCCCTGAAGCCCATCCCTTTTTTCGGATGGAGCGGGATTTTCGCCTTCTGTTCCAGCCCTTTCACGTTCAAAACCACGGGCCCCCTTACGAAGAAATAATGCTTTGCGACCGGGTCGAGCATTTTCCGGTTTTCTGCAAGCAGAAGCTCCCAGCCCGGCTCGCTTTCCGATTTTGAAAGCCCGAGCGAAAGAACGAAATTCCTTATCGCTTCAGGCAGAATGCCGCGCCTCGCAAGCCCGGCAAGCGTCGGCAGCCTCGGGTCGTCCCATCCGCTTACTTTTCCCTCGTCAACAAGCGGCTTCAGCAATCTCTTGCTTATGGGCGCGTTCTTTATCGCAAGGCGTGAAAACTCAACGAGATGCGGCTTTTCGAAGCCAAGGTCGCTGAATATAGAATAATACAATTCGTCCCTGAGCTCGTATTCTTTCGAGCGCATCGGATGGGTTTTGCCCTCCAGATGGTCTATTATCGCAACCGCGAAATCATAGGAAGGCCAGACGCGGTATTTCTTCCCCTGCCTGAAATGCTCCGCAAGCATTATCCGTGCGAGGCTCGGATCCCTCATCACGGTATTCTGCGATTTCAAATCTCCGGCATACCTGACCGCCACATCGCCGGGCTGGTATTTTCCATCAAGCATGCCCTTCCATCTTTCAAGCGCTTCCTTTTTGGAAAGCGTCCTGCAGCCGCATTCCTCCCCGCTTGCCCTTCTCCTGCTCATTTCCTCCTTGGGGCAGGTGCACACGTATGCCTTCCCGGCATGAATCAATCGTTCCAGATAATCGTAAATCTCAGGCATGCTGTCGGACGTATAGCTTTCCTTGTCCCATTTTATCCCGAGCCAACTAAGGCCGTTCTTTATCGCTTCAACGTATTCCTGCTTTTCCTTCTCGGGATTCGTGTCATCGAAACGCAGAATCATCTTTCCCTCGTAAACTCTTGCGCTTTCATAATCCAGCCACGCCGCCTTCGCATGGCCGATGTGCGGATAGCCCGAGGGTTCGGGCGGAAATCTCGTGACGACCTTCCCCATGACCGCATTCGGCAGCTCCAGCTCCTTTTTCTCCTCTTTCTTCTCTGCGTAGGCATAGCGCTTCATGCGCTCTTCAATCTCATTTTTGGAAAAGGTCGAAACCTCTGCGATTATCTTGTTTATCAGCGCCATCGTCGCCTTCATGTCATTTTTCGCATCAGGATGCTCGGCGATTACCTTGCCTGCCACTGCGCCTGCATTTGCCTTTCCGTAATCGAATGCATTCTTCAGGACGTGCTTCCTTATGATTTCCTCAAAGTTGTTCATCCATACACCTAGCTGAAATTGGCGGCTATCCAGTTGCCCACGGAGTTCGTTATAATGATGACAAGTACGGCAATCAGAAGATGCTCCCTTATGACGCCCCACGTGCTGATCTTTGCTCTTTTTGCAAGCCGGTAACTGTAAACCAGGAGCAGGAAAAGACCCCATGCGATACTTACGATGACCGCTTCGTCGAGATTGAGCAGCAGAATCGGAATAAGAAATGTCGAAGCGAATATGAACTTAAACAAAAACGTCATGAACGTTGCGACCCATATCTCGCTTTCGGTGTGCTTGTTTTCCGATTCCTCCGACATGTGTATGCCCAATGCATCTGAAAATGCATCGGCTATCGCTATCGTAAGTATGCCCCCCAGAACTACGAGTTTCGAATGGGTTCCTGCATTAAGCCCAACAAGCAGACCGAGGGTTGTGATTACTCCTGAAGCAAGCCCGAAACTCAGCCCTATGTTTATCGGATGTTCAAACTTCTTAAACAGGTCGCTCATATGTATTCCCTCCAGTTGACTTTTCCATACTCCTCTTTCTTAAATTTCTCCTTTTCTTTCAAAGGCATGGTCGCATCCACGCCTACTTTCGCCGTAGCCCGCGTCATCGGATTGGCCGACGGATCGAGCGAGGAGCCTTTCTGGTCTTTCAGCATGAGAATATCGCGGTCTCCCTGAACCCTCGTGGCAATGGCCCATTCCACGTTTTCCATATCATTCACGTCTATATCGTCATCCACGATAACGACGTGTTTCAGCGATTTGTGGCCCGTGAATGCGGCAGTGATCGCCTTGCTTCCGTCATCCTCGTTTTTCTTCTTTATCGACAGGACAGCATGGAGCCAGGAGCATCCGCCGTGCGTTATGTTCACGCCGGTGCATTCCGCAACCTTGTTCACTTCGCGCCAGATCGTCGGCTCGCGGGGCATTCCCATAAGCACCTTGTGCTCCGCTTCGCCGGGAAGGAGGACGTGATGGATTGCATCTTTGCGGTGATGGATCTTCGTTATCTTGAATACCCTCTGTTTCCTGACGATGTCATAAGTGCCGGTGAGGTCCAGGAAAGGCCCTTCATCCGCTTCCTCCTTGGTTACGACGCCTTCGTAAACGAACTCGGCATCGGCAGGCACCTCTATCCCGTTGTCAAGCTTCACCGTCCTGACGGGCATGAGCGTATTGGCAATCTTCATCTCGTCCATGCCGATTTCAACGGAAGTCGCACCGCCAAGAAGGACGTTTATCGGCGCGCCTACCACAAATGCGATGTCCAGCTCGCCGCCGTTCGCTTCGGCTCTCGTTATGAATTCATCCAGATGCCGCGGAAGTATCCTTGCAACTACCCTGTCTTTTCCAATGACCATCATGCGATGGAATGAAAGGTTTCTTCCGTGCTGTTTATCGTTTGCAATCACCACGGCGGACGTATAGTACGGCCCGCCATCCTTTTCAAGGTGCAGCGGCACCGGCATCCGGTTGAGGTCGACGTTTGCAATGGTGTTCTCAAGCACCGGGGCTTCGCTTTTCTCCACAAGCTTCGGCTCGGACGGATTCTCTATCGCATGCAGCATCTTCTTCACAAGCTCTTCCCGCCTGCAGCCGAGATATTCCGCGACAAGGTCTTTCGTGGCGAACACGTTCCCGGCAATCCGATATTCCGATTCCTTCACTTCTGCAAGAAGCGGCTTGGGCTCGACGGAATCCAGCAGCGAGGCCGTCTCCAGCCTCAGTGAAACCTTCTTCTTTGCCTTGAGAAGCTTGCCTTCCTTGTCGAGTTTTTCTATGAAATCGCGGAACGACATGCTCATGATTTCCACCTTTTCATCAGATCCTGCCTTATCCCTAGATGGTCAAGCACCCTCGCCACCACGAAATCAATAACATCCCCAATCTTTTTAGGCTTATGGTAGAAGCCGGGGCAGGCGGGCATGACGACGCCGCCTGCGAGCGCAACCCTCCGCATATTCTCTATCGCAATGAGCGAGAGCGGCGTCTCGCGGACGAGCAGGATTAATTTTTTTCTCTCCTTCAGAGTGACTTCGGCGGAACGAGTTATTACATTCGACGCGATTCCGTTTGCAATCTGGCCGAGCGTCTTGAGCGAGCATGGCGCAACAACCATCGCATCAGGCGGATTCGAGCCGGAAACGTAAGGGCATTGGAAATCGTCTTCACCATAATCGGCTTTCGGCAGCTTCACCCTCTCGTATTCCGCAACCGCCTTTGCCGCATCGCTTGCAACAATGCAAACGTCATGCTTCTGCTTTTTCAGGACTTCCGCAAGCCGCACTCCATACTGGAGGCCCGACGCTCCGGTTATGGCTACGAGTATCTTCATGGGATTATTGGCTTGTGAATTCTTTATAAATGAATAAGGCGAAGATTCAGACTGTTGACGAAAAGGGAATGATAAGCATGAAAGCGGAAGATGAAAAGTTCATGCGCGAGGCGATAAAAATCTGCGAAAGGGGAGTGAACGCCGGCCAGGCTCCATTCGGTGCCGTAATAGTGAAGAACAAGAGGATAATCGCCAGAGGGCATAACGAAGTTTGGGCGGATACGGACATAACCGCGCATGGTGAAATAGTCGCGATAAGGAATGCAAACAGGAAACTGAAGAGCGTAAAGCTGAAAGGCTGCACGATTTACTCCACAACAGAGCCATGCCCCATGTGCTTTTCCGCGATACACTGGGCCAGGATGGATAGGATAGTTTACGGCGCTTCCATAAAGGATGCAAAAAAGGCCGGATTCCACGAGCTGACGGTTTCGAATAAAGAGATGAAAAGAAAGGGCGGGTCTGCAGTTGAAATAACCGGCGGAGTGCTCGCAAGGGAATGCCGGAAGCAGCTGAAGCAGTGGAAACTGCTCAGGAAATGCGGGACGTATTGAATTAAAATTCGCTGGAGAAGATGAGAGCATGGAGCAGAAGGCAAGGGCAGAGCAGCTGAAAAAACAGGACAAAGACCCGGAACGCGTATTTTCCAGGCTTTTCAAGCCACTGCTGGAAGCGATAGGAGAAAGAGGGCACCCAAAAAAGGAAAAGCCAGATAATCGGGAACCCGCAAATTTCTGCTGGACGGTAGAAAACAATGAATGAGGATAAGATAATCGGGGAAAAACCCATGCTCAGGTGCGTTGCGAGAACGATGAACATCGAGGAAGCCAACGCGATTGCCGAAAGATACGAAGCGGAAGGCTATGAAACTGAGATAGTGAAAAGAAAGCGCGGCGAAATAGCCATGTACGAGGTATGGATAGGCGGGGAGCCAAAAGGGCTTTATGCCGGAAAAAGGATATAGCCGCTACCGGTATGGAAGGTTTCCGCCCGGGACCTGCGAAACCGCCGACTTCTTTTTGGAAAGCATTTTCTGGAACTCATCCCATATCTTCCTCCCTTTTTCCGCGGGGAGTATCTTCGTTATTATCATCTTCCTGTAGGGCGACTCTTCCGAAACCGGGCTGTAGTCAGCAAGGACATAATCGCCTGCAGCAAGCGCGCCCGCGATTTTCTTGTCGACTTCGAGCACTAGCATGTTCTCATCCCACATGGCAACCAGTGCTTGGACTTTCGTGTCCGCGCTCTTTATTCTCCTGTCTTTCGCCTGGGATATGACTTCAACTGTTTTTCCGATATGGTACATCAGCCCACCTCAATTTTTTTCATTGTATCGTAAATTCTATCGAATTTCCGAATAGACCAAATCTTTTCAGATTTGTTCTTTGCTTTGCAGTTTCTTCCAGTAGATATAGGTCGCCGGGAGTATAATCGTCTGCTCTAGAACCCCCAAAGCAATCAGCAATGCCAGCAGGGGCAAACCGCCCAGGATAACAATCCATATGAGCATGCCGGAAGAGGCGATTGCCACCATGGCCAGTGCAAAGATTCCGATGATAAGGACGATTGCAAGGGGCAGGGCGATCACTGTCGTTATTATCTCCAGAACGGACAGGAATGCCAGCGTTTCAATGAAGTTGTTTTTAACGAGGCTGATGGAGCGGGACATTGATGGGAAAAGCCCCTGCCTCGCAATAACCAGCTCGTACATGGCGAAAGTCAGGAAGAAACCGACCACTGCGGCAACCAGGCCGATTATTCCCTCCAGCAAATTGCCAACTACCCGGATGCTGCCAGAACCTCCCTCGTATTCTTCTATCACTGCGGGGTTGTTCATCGCTTCAGTAAATACATATACAAGGAAGGCGGCATAAAATGAAAATATTATTCCGCTTATAACCAGCCAGAAAATAAACCACCTCAGCATTGGAAAAAAATTCTTTTTGAACTGCGATTTTATGCTGATGCTTTTCCCGGAGAACATGCCGTCGACAATGTTGTAGGAAACCGAGTCTATTACGGTGCTTAGGAAAACGCCCGAGATTGCAAGAACGGCGAAAACCAGAATCAGGGCTATCGTGCCCAAAATCACCGCCATAAGGTCGAACGTTGCAAGCAGCACGCTTAATTCGTTTATGTCTCCGGTAGGTTTAGTCAGCAGATTAAGCCCAAATGCGGCGCCTATGCCGAGCAGAACAAAGAACAGCAGCACAATGGCGGAGTAAATGTTTATCTCCAGCAGTTTCAAAAAAGTCTGGCGGCCGGACTGCCTGAGGAATGCCCATGCCTCCTTGAAGCAGTCGATGACCATCCTGAGCCGGACCATCTTAACCACCGAGCTCTTCGAGTTTCTTCCAGAACAGGTATGCGAAAGGCAGCAACACCGCCCCGATTACCGCGCCTTCTACCGCAGAGACGAGCAGGCTCGCAAGCAGGGAAGCGGCAAGTCCAAGCTCCGCGTTCAGCAGCTCGAACAGCGATGCGATTATCTGCACGATGTAATTCAGCACCGAGAATATCAGGCCGAATCCGAAGGATGCGACAAAGAAACAGATGTCGAAAAGCAGTATCTTTATGATGTTGCCGCGCGTAACGAGCGCGTAGGACCTCTTCATGCTCTCAAACGGCCCTTTTCTGTTTATGACAAGCTCCCAAAGGCCGAACTGCAGAAGGAACCCTGCCACGACCAGTACCAGGAATGCAAGCAGCAGAAGGGCAAAAGCGCCGAGCATCATGACGACGTTGCCCGAGATGAAAAGCAGGGCTGCCGGAAGAAATGCCACGGCCATCAATATCGTTATTATAAGATAGTATGCGATCACCGGCACGAAGTTCTGGCGGCTCTGGTGGATTATGGCGACCGCGCCGTTTTTCGCGCGCTTATCCACCGCATTGTACTGCACCGAGCTTATCGCTACGGACAGGAGCAATGCAACCGTGAAAACGATGGCCGAGAATACAAGCAGCGGGATGTTCAGCCCTTCGAAGGACGGAGCTACAAGGAAAATAAACCACGGTGCGACCGCAATGGCGGCCAGGACCAGGAATACGCCCAGGCTCAGCACCTCTATTTTCAGCATATCGGCGAAAAGGTCCCTGACGTTTTTTTCGAGGTATTTTATCCCGTCGTTGAAAGTCTCGCTGATGAGCTCAAGCGCGCCTTTCTTCCCGGGGCCTTTCCCCTCTTCCTTTTTTTCCACGGTTTCCTTTTTCTGGATTTTTGTGGCTGCCATGGAATTAATGAATGCCTAATAGATTAAAAAATGCTCGCTTTCCTTTTCAAGGCATATGCCTTACGAGATATATTTTGCCACGGGAAATCCGGATAAATTCCGGGAGGCGAAGGAGATTTTCGGAAAGAATGCGGCCGGAATGCCACTGAACCATTTCCAGTTCGCCCACCGCGAAATCCGCTCCGACAGTCTCGAGGAAATCGCACGCGAGGCGGTCTCCGCCGCGCATGCGCAGCTCGGCAGGCCGGTATTCGTCGAAGACAGTGGCCTTTTCATAGATGCGCTCAATGGCTTCCCGGGAACGTATTCCGCGTGGGTGCAGGGGAAGCTGGGCAACCGCGGCCTGCTGAAACTCCTGGAAAGCGAACCGGACCGCGCGGCAAGATTCGAAGCCTGCATAGCGTTCAACGATGGCAAAACAACGCGCATTTTCCACGGCGCATGCAATGGCACAATAGCGGAAAAGGAGCACGGAAGGGGCGGTTTCGGCTATGACCCGATATTCGTGCCAAAAGGCGAATCATCGACGTTCGCTGAAAACATAGAATTAAAAAACAAATACTCGCATAGATATAAATCTCTTTTAGCGCTTATCAGCTATTTGAAAATTTGAAACATTTTAATCTATGATACATAGGTGAAGTAATGGCTAGAATGCATTCGCGAAAGAAAGGAAAATCCGGAAGGAAAAGGCCGAAGAGCAAGACGCTTCCGGAATGGGTGAAGGCCGACCGGGCTGAAATCGAAGAAGTCATACTAAAAATGGCGAGGGAAGGCGTCCCGCCATCGCGCATCGGGCTTGTCCTGAGGGACAGGTACGCCGTGCCGGAGGTCAAACTCCTTCTGGACATGCCGCTTGTCGCCTTCCTTAGGAAAAACAAGGTTGCCGGAGAGTATCCGGAGGATATCCTCGAGCTCATCAAAAGGGCCGTGAGAATGAGAAGGCACCTTAAAAAATCGAAGGCGGACCTGCACAATTCAACGAAATACAATCACGTGGTTTCGAAGATACTCAGGCTGGCGAAATATTACGAGAGGAACGGCGTGATACCGAAAGGATGGAAATACGACCCGGAGCAGGCGGAGCTTCTCGTGAAGTAGTGATTATTCTACGGTGATATTGATATGGATTGACCGGCAGAGCCGGTCAAGTATTGAAAATGGTGATTTTTCAATGGCTGGAAAAAAGAAAACCAAAGTTGTCGATAAATGGAAGATGAAAAAATGGTACACCGTCACCGCACCCGCAATGTTCGATAGCAGGGAACTCTGCGAGATAATATCGAGCGACGACAAAAACGTAACCAACAGGATAATCAAAAGAAGCCTCATGGAGCTGGGGATAGGGATGTCCTCGCAGATGTCGATGTTCACGAACCTGAAATTCAGGATAACGGACGTCAAGGGGACAGTGGCCGGCACCGCCCTCATAGGACACGAGGTTTCACCCTCCTACCTCAAGACCTTCGCAAGAAGGGGAAAATCGCTGATACACGAGGTAATAGGCGTAAAGACAAAAGACGGCGCGGAAGTGAGGCTGAAGATAATCGCCGTAAGCGACTCGAAGGTGAGCGAGAACACCAGGAGAAACCTCAGGAAAGCCATACATGAGGAGACGAAGAAAAATGCGGAAGGGCTGAAGTTCGACGAACTCATGCAGGAAGTCGTATACGGAAGATTCTCATCGAAGCTATTCAACAGGCTGAAGCAGATCACCAAGATGAAGCGCGTGGAAATCAGGAAATCCGAGAAGAAGGAGGCATTCGCATAATGATGCCAGGCGGATTCGACCCGAAAAAGATGGGCCAGCTGATGAAACAGATGGGCATAAAATCCGAGGATATAGCAGCTAAAAAAGTCACCATAGAGACGGATTCCGGCAGCTATGTCGTGGAAAATCCCCAGGTCGTGGAAATAACCGTCCAGGGCGAGAAATCCTACCAGGTTTCCGGAAAGGTCAGGTTCGAGGAAGGGATAGGACAGGAAGACGTGAAGATGGTGATGGATCAGGCGGGCTGTTCCGAGGAGGAGGCCGCCGAAGCCCTAAGGAAGACGAAGGGCGATATCGCAGAGGCGATAGTGCTTCTGGAAAAGGCGAAGGAATAAAAATTTAAGGTCTGATTTGGTAGAGCATGGCAACGCGCAAGGAAATCATAGTTCTTATCATACTCGTATTGCTCATAGTCCTGCTTGTAAAACTCGCCGAATTTTACAAGACGAATGTTGTGGAGGCGGATGCGAGCAAATTCGTGTTCGAGGACCTCCATTCGAAATACCCGAACGCCGACATCGAGATCATGTCCATGAGGGATGGGTACAACGATGCGGGCGAGAAGTATTTTGAGATAAAGACAAAAGTGACTGAAGGCGCATTCACGCCGTGCCCGGAGAGGATGCACATTTATTACAACTATCCGGTGCAGAATTTCGTCTCGCAGCCGACCGAATACATAACCAGCAATTGCAGGGTGTGCACCGGAGGGACGTGCACTATCGCCTTCCCGGAAGAGGCGATAATAGCATCGCATACTTTCGCAGGCACGGAAGCCGTCCATGCATTTGTGACGGAAAGCGAGGCGGCGTATCCGAGTGTTGTTGAGGGAAGCGACAGATGGACCATTACGTGGGATTCTCCGGTATCAACGCATTATTATGCGGTTATAGTAGGCAAGGAAGGAACGCTGGTATCTGCGGAAGACATCCAAAAAAAATAATCAGATCACCGAAACGCTCCCGTCATTTCCGCATTCTATTTTTCTTTCCATGAAGCGCTGGATGATGTCCGCATTCGTCCTGAAATGGTTTGTTATCTGCGACGTTTTGAAAGTTGTTTTCCCCTCAGCCAGCACGGCATAGACAAGAAGCTGGTCGGCAAGCCGCCTGTCCACATCGCCATTTTCTGCCGCAAGCGCGTCCACCGCCTCTTTTGCGACAATCTCGGCCCTCTTGCCTATTTCGCCGACCGCACAGGAGCCCCGCAGCCCTTTCCAGAGCGTCACCGCATTGCCGGGCGAAGCCGCCTGCACCTCCCTTATGAAAACATCTTCGATATCATGCTCCAGCAGGACCTTTTTCTCGCGCATCGCTATCGAAAGCGGGAGGTTCGCGACCCGTATTATTGCCTTCACCTGCTCTTCCCTTGGCCAGTTTTCCCTTCCTTTCAGCCGCGATGGGCCGGCTTTGATTTCTATTTCCCCTCCGCCTGCCGGATAATAGCCGGAGCGGAGCATTTTCGATTCCACTTCCGCGCCCATGAGCCGTATTGCAGGGAGGAAGACGTTCTCGAAATAATCATAGCCCGGCGATTTCATCACATGCGTGCCTCCGGTTATCCTTACCTCGCTCTTTTTGTCCGCAACAAGAAGGATAGGGAGGATGGTCTGCGCGACGAGCGTGACCGAGCCTGCGGTCCCTATGTTGAAATCGTATTTTCCGCCGACGATTTTTCCCGGCTCGAAAACAAATCTTCTGCTTCCCTCTTCGGCGCCCTCGAGCTTTCCCCTGCAGATGCTCCTCACCGCCTTCACTGCGGTAAGATGCTGCATCGCAAGGCCCGGCTTCGGCCTGTTCGCGCGGATGTTCGTTATCTCAACTGCTTTTCCAGTTATGGCCGAAAGGGTAAGCGAAGTGCGGATAATCTGTCCGCCGCCTTCACCATGGGAACCGTCTATCGTGATCATAATGCAGATTTGTAGGTAAAGTTTTATAAATTTCAAAAACAGATCAGATGGGGGGTAATCCTATGGGAAAAGTTTATACGTTACCTGAACTGCCATACGGCTATGGGGATCTCGAACCGTATATCTCAGAGCAGCAGCTCATGCTGCATCACGGCAAGCACCATGCCGCATACGTCAAAGGCGCGAACGACATGCTCGAAAAGCTTGACAAATCGCGGAAGGAAAACGGCGAGCTGGACATGAAATCCGCGCTCAAATCGCTCTCGTTCAACATCGGCGGGCATCTCCTGCACTCGCTCTTCTGGAAGAACATGGCTCTGAAAGGCAGGGGCGGAGGAAGCCCGGGCGGAGCGCTCGGCGATGCGATAGGAAAGGAGTTTGGAAGTTTCGAGAGGTTCAGGAAGGAATTCACGCAGGCCGCAGCCAGCGTGGAAGGCTCCGGATGGGCTGCGCTTGCCTATTGCAAACAGACCGAAAGGCCGGTAATAATGCAGATTGAAAAGCATAATACGAACGTCTATCCGCAGTTCAAAATCCTGCTTGCCCTGGATTTATGGGAACATGCCTATTATCTCGATTACAAGAACGACAGGGCAAAATTCATCGAAGCATTCTGGAACATCGTGAACTGGGATGAGGCGGGAAAAAGGCTGGAAAAATAGTACCCAGTTATTTTCCCGACTGCTCCTTTTCCGAGCCTCTCGTGCAGTAGTATCCGTGCTTAAGCGCAAACATTTTCGTTACCCTGCATGCGCCGCAGATGCAGCCCTTTTCCTCCGCGATGCACTTGCTCCTTCCTACGTCAGGAAGGCAGAAGCCGCCTTTCTCCCGGCACGAAACCCAGCTCGGGCAGGTCGGGCAGAGGCAGAGGCTGAAAATCTCCGCTTTTTTAACCTTAGAATCCCTCGAAGCCATTGGAACACCTGATTTTTCGGATTATCATGAGTCCATTCTTTCGCAATATTTAAATTGATGGCAGTCCCGGCAAAAAATGTTTTTCTGGATAGCGCTCGCGCCGGACAGGGAACGTAAATAGAAAGAGGCCAGCGCATCGCTGCGCTGGCAAGGCGACCAGTTATCCTCCCATGCACCCAGAATGAGTGTGACAGGGTATATGGCTTTCTAAACCTATATAAAGGTTTTGGTGTTCTGTGTTTAGTGATAGTTATAAATGATAAAAAAGCGCCAAATGTTTAAATTTATAGCCATAATTCCTAACTACGGGTAAATATTATGACCATTCTCATAAAAAACGCCAAGATAGTCACGCAGAACGACGATAGGAAAATAGTGCATGGGGACATCCTGATAAAAGACAATAGAATAGAGGAAGTCGGCGGGGATATCAGGGAAAAGGCCGATGAGACAATAGATGCAAAGGGCAAAGTAGCCATTCCCGGGCTTGTAAACAGCCATACCCATATAGCAATGGGGCTTTTGCGCGGCTATGGGGAGGATTTATCGCTTCACGAGTGGCTCGAGCAGAAAATCTGGCCGGCCGAAGCGAAGCTTACGAAGAATGACATCAGATGGGGCTCGCTTCTTGGAATGCTCGAATGCATAAGGAGCGGGGTGACCGCCTTCAACGAGATGTACATCCATCATGTGGAGGAGACCGTCCATGCCGCGCAGGAGGCAGGAATCCGGGTTTCCATACCCCGCGCGATGTTCGACCTCATGCCAGGCAGGGAGACGAAGAAAGAGCTGGCCGACGCTTCGGCATTCATACGCCTCTTGAAAGAGAAGAAAGACCATCTCGCTTACCCGATAGTCTCCTGCCATGCCCCGTATACCTGCAGCGAGGAACTGCTGATAAAAGCGAAGGAGCTGGCGAACAGGGAGAAGCTGAAGTTCCACATCCATCTCAGCGAAACGCGGAAGGAGATGTTCGACATCCTGAACAGCAAGGGGAAGTATCCATTCGAATACATGGATTCCATAGGCCTGCTTGACGGGAACAGCATTTTCGCGCATGCGGGCTGGGTGACGAAGAGGGAGATAGCCCTTGCCGGGAAAAAGAAGGCGAATATAGCTCACTGCACCACAAGCAACCTTAAACTTGCTACGGGCGGGATATGCCCGATATACGAATTCGACAAAGCCGGGGCGAACGTCACGATAGGCACGGATGGTGCAGCCAGCAACAACACTCTCGACATGTTCGAAGAGATGAAGATTGCCACCCTGCTCCAGAAGCACCAGTACTGGAAGGCAGAGATTGTTCCGGTAAATCTTGTTTTCGACTTCGCGACCAGGAATGGCGCTAAGG
>JACCLJ010000014.1 GCA_013425425.1 Microcaldota archaeon | reverse complement strand
CCTGATAAGCGTATGGATTTTCGGTGCGCTGATAAACCTGATACTCGGGTTGTTCAACATGATACCCGCATTCCCGCTCGACGGAAGCAAGGTGCTGTTCTGGAGCAAGCCGGTATGGGTCATCATGACCTTCGGCATGCTTGCCCTCGGCTACGTGCTTGGCCTTGGGCTCGGCTTCGTGCTGGTATGGGGGTTCATGCTCGTGGTGGCATTGTTCTTTTCAAAGCTGTTTTTCGGTTGATGCGATGCGCGGAGCGGAAGCTGTTGTGACAAGAGGCGTTTTTCTCAAGAGGCAATGCGTGGTCAAAAACAGGATTGCGAAGAAATACAGGATAAAGGAAATCGACTCCGCACTCCGTACCAGCAGGACGAAGGTCGAAGCGCGCCTTCTTCACAGGGCAAAGATGGCAGGGGTGAAGTGCCCGATCGTGCTGAAGGTGGACGATTTTTCGATAACCATGACTTACATCAATGGAAAAAGGCCGAAAATGAATGCAGGGGAATCGGAAGAAGCCGGAAAAATGCTCGGCCTCCTGCATAATGCGGGAATAATACACGGGGATTATACGCCGGCAAACATCCTGAAAAGCGGAAATGCATTATTCGTAATAGATTTCGGGCTTGGCTATTTTTCGCATCACATCGAGGACATGGCAGTGGATGTTTACACGATGCTGCGCGCACTGGACGGGAAGGTGCAAAAGCAATTTCTCAGCGGATATGAATCATACAAAAACCACGGGGCGGTTTTCGCCCGCGTTGAACAAATCAGCAAAAGGGTAAGGTATGCATGAACGAAGTGAAAGTCCTGCTCGAAGGCCGTGCAAAGAAAACTCATGAAGGCTGGGATGCGAATTCAGCCGTCGTTCTTGTGAAATCCGATGGAAAAAAGATAATAGTCGATCCCGGCTGCGAGAAGAAAAGGCTTATCGATGCGCTTAAGAAGGAAAAATTATCCGCGAAGCAGATCGATTACGTTGTTCTTACCCATTCCCATGAAGATCATGCAATGCTGGCCGGCATTTTCCGGAATGCGAAAATCATAACCAAAGGAAATTCCGTTCCTGGAACCGGTGTCCGCTTGTTGAAGACGCCGGGGCATACTTCGGACCATATCTCCGTGGTCGTTAATGCCCGTGAAGGAAAATACGTAATCGCCGGAGACGTTTTCTGGTGGATGGACGGAGAGGAGCAGGTTATTGACATCAATAAAGAGGATCCTGCATGCGTTTCCAACATGGGAGAACTTGTGGAATCCAGAAAAGCCCTTCTCGGCATTGCGGATTATATAATACCCGGGCATGGCAAGATATTCAAGGTAGAAAAATAATCTCCTTCCGCTTAGCTTCCGTTCATTCCGATGCACGGCCCGTATCCCGTCCCGCATTCGTTGCAGATTTTGTAGGCGGAAGCGCAATAGTCGCGGATGCACGGCTCCCTGACCCCCGGCGTGCAGACCGTTTTCACCATGCATCTTCCCCACGTTCCGTTTACGCATGCCTGCGTCCCATTGCACGGCCCTTTCATGCAGCTTCCGATCTGGCCCATGGCGCATTCGCCTGGCGGCTGCTCCGTCTCCTCCTTTATCCTTCCCTGCGACAGCATGCCTGCCAGCAAAAGCGCAAAAGCCAAAGAAACGAAAACAAGAAACAAAAGCGGAAGATGCTCTTTCATCACGGTATCACTGGAATCTCAACGATGCCTGCTGGAACCTCTCGCCCAGGGAGCCGAAGAGGCTTTCAACGCCGAAAAGACCCCCCTGCTGCGCCAGCGTCTCGACATAGCAAATCTTGATGTCTTCCGGGCTTTCGGCTTCTATTCCCCCGAGCGCGGCAGCCTTCATAAGCGCGTCATCCTTGCTTCCTACCTCGTCAACCAGCCCGACCTCGAGCGCCTGCCTTCCGGTCATTATCCTTCCGTCTATCACTTCTTCGAATCTCGCCCGGTTCAGCCGCTCTCCCCTGTTCTGTATTATCACCGTTTTGAACTCATCGAATATCTCGTCCACAACGCTCTTCATTATGGTATACTCGCCCTCGCTCATGTTCCGGTACGGCGAACCCATGTCCTTGTATGCCCCGGAAACTACGCTAGTCGCGTTTATGCCGAGCTTTTCAAACAGCCCCTCCATGCTTATCACCGTTGCAACCACCCCTATGCTGCCGGTAAGCGCATCAGGGTCGGAAACAATGTAATCGGTGCCGGTCGCGATGTAATACGCGCCCGATGCGGCAACCTCCCTGAAATACGAAACCTTGGGTTTTTCGACTTTCTTGACGGCGTCGTAAACCTCGTGAGTCGCAACGACGGAACCGCCGCCCGAATTGAAGACGAACAGCACGGCTCCGACATCCTCCCTTTTGTTCAGCGTGTCTATCGTATTCGCAAGCTGCGCGGAGCCCGGATATCCCGTTTCAAAAAGGCTCATCGGCTGCCCTTCCACCGTCAGCGGCATGTTTATGTCCACCACTGCAACGCACTTGCCGGTGAGATTCGGAAGAAAGGCCGCCAGAAGCATGAATGATCCTATGAGAACTATGAAAGCCAGTGCGAGCAGAACCGCCGTTCCTATGATAAGCCGTTTTTTTCTAGCTCCGCCGGGCACGTTCCTTTCGCTGTCCATCAGAAATCACCTGATGGGATTGGCAAGAATAGTAATATAAACATAAGCGATAAGAATTCCTAAATTACTTGATCCGGGCCTGTAGCTCAGCTAGAAACTTTTGGTAAAAGTTTCATCAAAACTTACCAACTGCTTCCTGGAATGGTAGAGCGACGGACTTTTACTGCGAATTAGATCGCAGAAGAAATCCGCAGGCCGCGTGTTCAAATCACGCCAGGCCCGTGTTTGCATTAGTTCCCAGTTTTCAGTCTTTAGTTTTGACTCAGGCAAAAACGGGAAAGAAGTGACCCAAGGTCACAACGGGCCCGTTTTTCCGTTGTTTTCAGTTTTGTGTCCTGAATTTTGCAGGCTTTACGGCAAGGACGGGTAGAAGCGGCTTTTGTTGGGATTGAAAAAAGAAAGAAGGACGTGGCTGAAGCACTTCAAAGGGCCGGGCTATTATCGATGCGATCTGAAAAAAAAGAAAAAAATTACTTAAGCTGTCTCACCCATGCGATTGCGATGCCTGCCGCTGGTAGGTACACCAGAGGCCCGATGATCGAAACCACCGTGAAACTGAATGGGTAGCCCATGCTCGTGAAGTTGAGAAAGGCCGACGGAATGGCGTTTATGACGAATATCAATATGCCGAAACCAAAGCCTTTCACGACCATGTCGCCCTTCAGCTTGCCCTCAACGAACGGATAGGCATAAGCGAGCGCAAACCCAAACACGAACGGATACAGGTAATAAAGCGTCATGATGGGATCGGTGTAGCTCCGCAAACCGGGAAGAGCGGATACGTCAAAACCTAGAAGCGCTCCAAACAACATCCCGACCACATTCCAGAGGACGAGGATCACTACTCCAGCAACCAATCCAGAAATAATGAATTTTTTCATGGAGGGATAGCCTTCTTAAAATTTAAAAAGTTATTGTCAGGGCTGTTTCACCCATCAGGTCTCGACTTTTAGCCTTCTGAGCTCTGCCCTTATCTTCGGGTACGCCGCAAAGAGGAGCCAGCCGACAGCCGTTGCCGCCGCGATGGTAAAATCGGCAAGCGCGACTGCGACTATTATGCCGAACTTCAGGCTTCGGGGAACCCGTTCCCCTATTTCGACAACCGGTTTTTTGCCATGCCCTATAGCCGCATCAAAAGCTTATTAAAATATTACCCTGTAAGACTATTCATCAATACTTTTCTAGGTGGCGGAATGGAAAAAACAATTTCGAAACGGGGAATCGTATTTCTGCTTCTCTTCACGGCGCTTGCGCTCGTGGGGATGCAGTTCAACTTCTCGAAAGTAATCGGGATGGACAACCAGACATTTACATTCTTCCAGTTCTTCGGCCCGATTGCCGGGGGATTTCTGGGCGCATTCGGCATCGTCGCGGTCCTGTTCGCACAGCTGATAAACTTCGTCATCAGCGGAAAGGAAACGACGCTGGTAAATATCCTCAGGCTTACGCCGATGCTTTTTGCCGCATACTACTTCAGCAAAAACAGGCAGACCGGCTTCAGCGACAAGCTGAGCATCGCAATCCCGCTAGCGGCCATGCTGATATTCTGGACAAACCCGGCGGGCTTGGGCGCATGGTACTACGCGCTGTTCTGGACAATACCGATAATCGCTAAGTTCCTGCCAGACATGCTCGTCCTCAGAAGCTTGGGCGCAACATTCACTGCGCATGCAATCGGCTCGTCAATCTGGGTGCTTACGGTTCCCATGACTGCGGCACAATGGGCAATGCTCGTTCCTGTAACCGCAACAGAGCGCTTGCTTTTCGCAGCAGGAATCGCGGTGAGCTACGTGGTTTTCACGAACATCCTGAACATGGCTGACAAAGCCTGGGACATAACGAAGTTCGTGAACATAGACCAGCGCTACGTCCTGTCGCCGATGCCGGCAAAGGCGAAGAAGGAATAATTTTTTCCTTTCTTTTTACTTTTCTTCTTTATTTCCTCTTTTTCTAATATCTCTCCAGGTAATTGTCCAGCTCCCATTGCGTGACCTGCTGCCTGTACTCGTCCCACTCCGATTTCTTCGCCTTGAGGTATTTCTCATATGTTTCCCGGCCGAATGCCGCCGCTGCTATCCCATCCTTCTCCGCCTCTTTTATCGCATGGCCGAGGGATTCGGGCAGGGTGCCTATGTTCATCTGGGCAAGCTTCTTGTCGTCGAAATGGAACAGGTTCTCCTCAACCGGCTCCGGCGGCTCCATGCCGTTCTTTACGCCGTCCAATCCAGCCTTCAGCATTACCGCGAACGCGAGATACGGGTTGGTTGAAGGGTCAGGGCAGCGGAGTTCGCACCTCGCCGCCTTGGGCTTCTCGGGATTCCATTTCGGTATCCTTATCAGTGCGGAACGGTTTATCCTTGCCCATGCGATGTATACCGGCGCCTCATAGCCCGGGACGAGCCTCTTGTAGGAATTAACCGTCGGCCCGAGAACCACACTCATCCCCTTTGCATGCGCAAGCTGGCCTGCGATGAACTGGTATGCGATTTTGGAAAGGCCGTACCTATCGCCTTCGTCATAAAAAACATTCCTATCTCCGGAGAAGAAACTTTGGTGGACATGCATGCCCGTCCCGTTTATCCCTCCTATCGGCTTTGGCATGAACGTAACGTGCAGGCCGTATTTCTCAGCTATCGCCTTCAGCACGTATTTCATGGTCGCGGTGTTGTCCGCAGCCTTGAGCGCTTCGTCGTACCTGAAATCTATCTCATGCTGGCCTATTGCCACTTCGTGATGCGCCGCCTCGACTACTATCCCGAAATTCTTCAGGGCATTCGTCATCTCCCTTCTTATCTCATACGCCTTGTCCGAGACAAAATCGAAATACCCCCCGTTATCATGCGGCAGCGGGTTTATCCTGCCGTTCTCTTTCCTGAACATGAAAAACTCAAGCTCGGGCCCCACGAAATACCTGTAGCCCAGCGCTTCGGCCTCCTTGAGCGTCTTCTTCAGGATGTACCTCGGGTCTCCCTCAAAGGGAGTTCCGTCCGGGCTGAAAACGTCGCATATGAATCTTGCGGTATTGCCATGCTCGTGATTCAGCCAAGGTATTACGGCGTAAGTGGAAATGTCCGGCCTGAGGAACATGTCGCTCTCGTGTATCCTTGCAAACCCTTCTATGGAGGAGCCGTCGAACCATATTCCGTAGCCCACCGCCTCCTCAAGCCGCTCTGCGGGAATCGTTATGCTTTTCGACGCGCCCACAAGGTCGCTGAACTGCAGAACGACGAACCTTACGTCCCTCTTCTCCATGTCCTCAAAAACCGCTTCTTTGTCCATAATAATCAACCCTTCAATTGTAATTTTCAGGGCTTGGTTTTATGACATATTTAAATTTTAACGGGATTTTTCCGAACGTTTGCACAAAATCATTATAAACTTTAACTGCATTTGTCCTGAATCTGGAGGTTGGAAGGCATGAAAATAGGACATTTCGAAATCGATGAAACGGACGAGAGGATCCTTGACGAATTGAAGAAGGATTCGAGGAAATCGCTGAGGAAGCTGTCCTCTTCGGTCGGGGTAAGCCCTTCCGCGATAAGCGAGCGGCTGAGAAGGATGGAACGCGCAGGAGTGATAAAAGGCTACACTGCGAGCCTGGACCTCTCAAAGCTCGGCTACGAATTCGTCGCAATAATCCAGATAAGCATCTCCGGAGGCGCGCTTCTCGATGTCCAGAAAAAAATAAGCGGTCTTCCCGGCGTTGTTGCCGTCTACGATGTCACAGGCCAGTACGATTCGACCGCAATCCTGATGAGGAAAAGCAGGTCCGAGCTGAGCTCGCTCATCAAAAAGATACTTGCGATTCCGCACGTCGAGAAGACGAATACGAGCATGGTGCTCAACGTGGTGAAGGATTTCACTGATTCAGCCGGCATATGATTATTTCTTCCTGAACACGTGGATTATGTCCTTGTATGAATCCTTGACCATGTCTACGAATTCGCTGTCTCCCCCTACGTAATAGAAGTGCGCAGCTTTGCCGTGCTCTGAAATCTCGTGCCATTCCTCGGTTCTGAGCTGTATCTCGAATCTTGCTGCGCTGACGCCCCCGTTCGGCTTAACGTCGAAGTGGTGGCACCTGTAGCCGTTCGTCTTGTCTAGGAATTCATGGTTGTATGCATAATGCCCGCCTATTGCAGTGTTCAATGCTTCGATATTTTCCCTTATAATAGCAAGAGCCTTGTTTATCGCATGCTGCTTTTCGTTTTCAGGCATGTCATCTATTTTCCTGCCTTCGAATTCGCTTAGGATGACTCTCAGTGCGACCATGTCGTGAAGCGTTGTCATGTCGTAAGATTCAAGGTTCTTGGATATGTAGCTTTCAAGAGGTATCTCCCCGCTTTCCGAAGAGTTCATGTACTGCTTGCTCATTATTCTCCTTATTTTCCTCATGATTTTTCCTTTGTGCTTTTTCATCCTCGGCTGGACTCCTCCGGTAAAACCGAGCTTTGCAAATTCGTTGCTTATGCTTATTTCCAGGTTTTGTACGATGTTTCTCGTGAAATCGAGCTTGCCGCGTACTTCCGGTTCATCCACAGTAGCCTGAACGTAATCGTGAATAATCGGATGGTTTACCCTGAACGCATGGATGAGTATGTCTCCCGCAAGCCCGGGATGGCCGAAAAGCTCTGCCAGCGGAGCATAAACCCTCTCTCCTGCCTTCGCCTCTTTCCTCAGCGCGCCAAGCGCTTCCTCGACCGACCGGAACATCCTGAATATGGGATGGCCGTACGGGCTTATCACGTCTTCGAGATGGTCGCCATCGCTATGGGTTACCGCGTAATCTACTATCTTTGCCAGAAGTGCAAGCGGCGCGTTGCCATTGTTGAGCAGCGGAACGTATTCGGAAAGGTCCGCACCCTTTCTGTCAAGCTCCGTAAGCTTCCCGAATGTGTCCAGTTCTTTTACCATCCTTTCATCCCTGAATACGGGAGATGTAATCACTCCACCCCCGGCTATTACCGGAGTTCCTGCTTTTGCGAGGGTTTCAAGCACTTCATGCTTTACGACGTGGTAGTTTATTATATCAAGAAGTATGCTGTTTATCCATGCCCTGTGCCTGTCGATTTCCGGCTTTTCTATGACCGTGGTTTCTACAATTTTTACGTCTTCCGCTTTTCGTTCGACCGCCCTTACGTGGTTCTCCCATATCTTCGGGACACCGCATCTTTCATGGAATTTTGCAGCGATCCTGTTGCTCTCCAGCACTGTCAGAGGGCTGGTAGTCCTCTCTCTCAGGGATTTCATCATCAATTCCATGATAATACACTGTCTAAAACATTATTTAAAGCTATCGTAAAAGCCGTTTTACGGGATAGCACGGTGCCTGATTCGACCCAAACTACAGAGAAGAGGGATGTTTCATTTTTTAAAAGTTCCTATCACTTAACCGAGGATGCACTTAGCCGCCTTAAGCTGCGCCACGGTTCGGCTGCCCGTGAGGAATGCGGCTATCCTGAGCTGCTTCTCCCACGTCGTAAGCTCTTCGTCGAGCCTTTTCTTCATGAGCGCAGCGAGGAAAGGCTGTGCCGCCCCGGCCATATCTGCGCCAAGGGCAATCGCCTTCGCTGCGTCAATCCCGCTTCTTATCCCGCCGCTCGCTATCAGCGGAAGCACTCCCCTGCACATCATAAGGCATTCTACGGTTGGTATCCCCCAGTCCTCAAAGCCGGGAACAGCGCCTTTCGAGCGCAGATATTCTATCCTGCTCCACGACGTGCCTCCTGAGCCGGAAACGTCTATCCATGCAACGCCCGCCGCCTTCAGCTTCTCCGCGACCTCGCGGTCTATACCCGCTCCCGTTTCCTTCACTATTACGGGAACGCCGAGCGAACTGCAGGTTTTTTCTATCGCCTTAAGCACTCCGCTGTAATCCTTATCGCCTTCCGGCTGTATGACTTCCTGAAGCGGATTAAGATGTATCGCAAGGCCGTCCGCTTCCACGGACGAGACGAGATGCTCTATCGTTTTAACCGGATATTTTTTCAGCTGTACCGCGCCTATGTTCGCGACTATCGGGATGGAAGGCGCATATTTCCGCATTTTGAACGTATCTGCAAGGCCCGGCCTTTCTATCATCGCCCTCTGGGAGCCGAGCCCGAACGCTATCCCGTGCTTTTCCGCAGCTTCCGCAAGCTTCCTGTTTATCTCCTTCGCCTTCGGGTAGCCTCCGGTAACCGCGGTGATCATCAGGGGGCAGCGTATCTTCTTTTCGAGGAACCGGCCGGACAAGTCGACATCGTCGAAGTCAAGCTCAGGCAATGCGTTATGTATCAGGCGTATCCTGTCGAAGCCTGCGCCGACGGCATACTGGCTGGCGGCCTTAAGCGACATCTCGACGTGCTCCTTTTTTCTTGAGGATATTTTTTCCAAGCAGTTCACCTGTTCGCTGCTACCTCGCGAGCGGATACTTCTCCATGTAAAGCTGCGTCTGGAGTATGAGCATGAAGGGAAGGAACACTATGGAGTTGAGCAAAAGCACGAGGTATATCCAGAATGGCGCTGACAGTATGTAATAGGAGAGCACCATCGTGCCGCCGAGAAGTATGAAGAGCGTGAGCATCCAGAGGATGACCAGGATTGGCTTCCGCATTGCAAATCTTATGGAATATTCGATGGCATGGGCGGTGCTTGCATTGTCTATGACCACCGCAGGCATGCTGAAGGAAACGAAGAAAAAGAAGATGAGCATGGCTATCGGGTAAATCCACGTTCTCAGGGGGTTGTCATAGAGAAGCAGCTGCAGGAGGAACTCCACGAGCACCGCTATCGTAAGTATGTAGAAAATTCTCGTGGCATGGTGCTTCATCGCGGCGAGCATCTCGCTCGTCGTTTCGTTGAGCGTTCTTCTCGAACGCACGAGGATGGTGATATTGACTATCGTATCGGATATTATGAACATGATTATGGCATAGCCGATAACCGACAGCGCGATGTCCAGAGCGGAAAGTTCAGGTATGCTGCCCGTCCTTATGAAAAGCGCGCCTGCCGCAAGATACGTCGGTGCGGCAACAAGCCACGCAATCAGGACCGCGACAAGGAAAGGAATGGAGAAAAGCGCCACTATCGCCACTTTCTGGAGGTAAAAGTCCAACGCATAACCGAATGTTCTTCCGAATTCACCGCTCATGGAATACACTATGAAGGTGCATTTTTTAAATGTTGGGTGGCACGATATCCGAGGTCTTCCAGAAACCTTTAAATTCCTTCAGGGTTCAATTAGTGAAGGAGAGGCTTATTCATTCGACGACTGCTAACCAACAACTGCAAAAGGTGAAAACTATGACAGAAGAGAATATCGAAACCGAAGCGAGGGAATTGGCGCCTGCAAGGAGGGAACACGGAAAAGACGACAACGTTGTTTTCGTGGGCAAGAAGGGGACAATGGGATATGTTCTGGCCGTCGTGACGCAGTTCAACAACGGTGCAAAGGAAGTGTCCATAAAGGCGAGGGGAAAGCTAATCTCCAGGGTAGTCGACGTGGCCGAGATTGTGAGGCACCGGTTCATGCCGGATGCGAAAATCAAAAGCATAAACATCTCTACCGAAGAGCTAATGTCGGAAGATGGTTCGAAAAACAAGGTCTCGGCGATGGAAATACTCATTTCAAGAGAGTGATTTTTTTATTTTTATTATTTCAGGGTTGCAGCATGAAAATTCTGGACAAATGGGGCGTTCTGCTAGCTGCCGTGATGGGCGCCCTTATCTATTTTTTCGGGGGGCTGAATTACCTCGCTTTGATGTTCTCCTTTCTTTTTTTCGGAGTTGCGGTCACGAAGTACGAGCACGAGATAAAAAAAGAGATGGGGATATACGAGCATGAAAGGGGATGGGAGAATGTCCTGTCCAACGGCCTCGTGCCGACCCTGCTCGCAATCGCTTCGCCTTCCATCGGTCCTATTCCGTTCATAGCATCCCTTGCAGCCACGACGTCGGATACCTTTGCCTCGGAGATAGGCGTGCTGGGAAAGGGAAAGCCCATATCGCTTGAGAATCTTAAAGAAGTGAAGCCGGGAACAAGCGGGGCGATGAGCGCCATGGGAACCGTCGCATCCATGCTTGGTGCAGCGGCAATAGGCATAGTCGCGATATTCCTTTTCGGCATAAACCCCGCAGTGGCGCTTCTTGTCACCCTGGCCGGATTTGTGGGCTCTTTTGCGGACACGCTGCTCGGCATACTGGAGGAGAAGGGCATCGGAACGAAGGGAACGACAAATTTCTTCTGTTCGGTTACGGGCGGGCTGATAGGTTTATTTATATAGTTGGCATCAATCATACCGAAGGTGAAATGCGATGAAAACGTTCATACTGGCCGGAGGCGAAGGAACGAGGCTGAGCCCAT
>JACCLJ010000110.1 GCA_013425425.1 Microcaldota archaeon | reverse complement strand
GCACCCATGAGCTGCGTCCGTTCAACGCCAAGCCGGACGGTTACCCAGCCGAGCGCGGATGCGACGGCGAAAATCGCTATTCCGGTGAAGCCGTCGAGCAGCGCCGTTATGGCGAAAAGATAGACGATCAGGACTATTGCTATCGGCCTTGAGTTGAGGGTTGCGATCGCGCTTATCTTTTTTCTTGCGGTATAAAGAAGAAACGCGGTTATGGCCGCGCTGAGCAGAAAAAATGCGGTGAGAAGCGGCAGGTTCTGCCCGATATCCGTGAATTCCGACAGCCATGCCGTAGTTCCGACGCGGGATTTATCCATCGAAACTTCCGTAGATAAGGAAAAGGCGGCCTGGGAGATGGATATCGAACCGATTGAGGAGAGATAGGCGAGGGAATCCATCGGGACGGCAAGCCCCATGAAAACCGCGACCTGCGCAGGCGAGCTTATCCCGGGCAGGAGGTCGGCGAACATGCCGAAAAGCACCCCGAGCAGGATGTAGGGCAGCAGCGCCTTGCTGAACGGCTCCTCCTTCTTTTGTTCGGGTATCCTGCTCTCCGTTATGCTGAGGAGCGAACCCACCGCGAACATCCCGGAGAAGAGCGGCATGAAGGGGTCGTAAATCCCGCTATTAAGGGAGAAATAACCGAGCAGGCCCGCACAC
Organism: Microcaldota archaeon; assembly: GCA_013425425.1. Lineage (GTDB taxonomy): Archaea > Micrarchaeota > Micrarchaeia > Anstonellales > Bilamarchaeaceae > JAVZJR01. Next base: position 8,810 of record JACCLJ010000110.1, on the reverse strand, counting down.
AGGAAGACGGGTAGGGCGAGCAGGGGATTTTTGCTCCGGATGATGAGGATTGCCGAAAGGCCGAGAACAATGTATTTCAGGAACGGGGAAATCAGCGAGTAGGCAAACGGAAAGAGAAAGAGCGACGGGTATAAGAGGAGGGCCGAAAAGGCGGTGGCGACCAGAATGGAGAGAAGGATAGTTTTCATGGCGGTGAGGCCCTTTCCCTGGAGGGTCATTCTCTGGCCCGGGAGGGCGCTTATGAACGTGCTTTCATCAGGAATTCCGAAAAACACCGCGGGTATGAATGACGCGATTATGTTTGCGGGAAACATCGCTATCAGGAGCAGTGCGAGCAGGCCGGCGTCTAGAGGAACGGTTGAGAGCATGGAGGCGATACTGTTCGGATGGATGCCCGGGAGAAGGCCTGCCGCGATTCCAAGCAGGATGCCTGCAAGAAAAACAATCGCATCCATTATCCTACCACTATGCCGTTCACCCTTATGTGGGGGCCGCCATCCTCCACGGGAACGCCCTGGCCGAACTTGCCGCAGACGCCTGGGCTTGTGCCGAAATCCTTTCCCACTGCGGCGATGTTCTTGAGCACGTCAAGGATGTTCCCGGTTATGGCGACGTCCCTCAGCAGGTCCTCTTCCGCGCCGTTTTTTATCCTGTATGCCTCTTCGGCCTTGAACATGAATCCCCCGGTAAATGTGTCTACGCTTCCGCCAAGCATGCCTTTCAGATAGATTCCGCTCCGCAGATCGAAAACGCTCCCTTTCGAATCCTTTCCAGGAAGGAAGAACGTGTTGCTCATGCGCACGATTGGAACGCGCGAAACGTCCTCTGCGCGCGCGTGGCCGTTGGGAACGGCGCCCGTTTCCCTGGCGGTTTCCCTCGAATTGAGGTATTCGGCAAGCACCCCGTTCTTTATTATCCCGACCTTTTTTCCCTTTACGCCTTCGTCATCATAGGCATAATGGCCGAAATACGGCGCGGACGGGTCGTCCACGATATTCACAAGCCCGTTTGCTATCTTCATGCCGCGTTTTCCGGCGAAAATCGATTCGGAGGATGCGACGCTGTCCGCTTCGGATGCGTGGCCTACGACCTCGTGGGTCAGCACCCCGGTCATCTCGGGATCGAGTACTGCGCCGAATCTTCCTTTCGGGGGCCGCTTCGCCTTCAGGAGCCTCTGCACCCTTTCCCTTGCGCTTATGCATGGCGTATCCAGCGCGAGTCCGCGAAAGCCTTTCCTGGAAGCCGCGGTTTCAACGGCACGCTGTATGGTCGTGCCGCACCGCGCGACGGCAAGGCAGGAAAGATAGGTATGGGAGTATTCCTGTATTATTTCGGAGCCTTCCGAACTGTAGAATTCCGAAGTCGTGCGCGCATCGCTGCAGGAAAGCATCGTGGAGAAGATGTCCTTCCCTTCCATGAGTTTCTTAACCCCGAGGAGTTCGGAAACCTGCTCCTCCGCCGGCGTTATCCGGAAACGCTCCTGTATCCGCTTTTTTTCGGGCCTGACTTCCGAAACGGAGCTGGTGCTTCTGCTTATGGCCGCGAGCGATTCCGCTTTCCTGAGCAGTTTCCCGATGCCGGTTTCGGGAAGGTTGGATGATGCGAACCCCCATGCGCCGTTCTTTAAAACGCGGACGGATATCCCGAAAAAATTGCCTGCATTCACTTTCGTCTCGCTGTCCTTCAGCGTCACGAGCGAATCCGCCCCCCGCTCAATCCGGACGTCCGCATAATCGTATTCGGAGAGCAGTCTGGCATATTCCATGGGTAGGACCTAGATGACGCTGCCTGCCTTTTTTGAGTATTCGAGCACCTTTCTTTTTTCATCCTTCGATTTCGCGATCCCGTAGAAAATATAATTCTTCATAGGGACGGCCACGATGGTGCCGTTTGCAAACGCGATTTCGATTTCTTTCTGGCTGTTTTTCATCCTGGCCATTATGGCTTCGGAAATGTTTGCGCAGCGCGTGATCAGGCCCGGCGCTATGTCCGGAAGCGCGATTGTCGAGTGGATTATGACACCGTCCTTCCTTGCAAGCGCACCGCCTATCCCCTCGGCCTTCATCTCGTTGAGTATCTCCTCTATTTTTCCTCCCTTCTTTTCGGCTATTTCTTCGGGCATAGGCATCACCTATACGACAACCACGCCGGATGCGCCAAGTTTGACCGGCACGGACATCGTTATTCTCGGTACTATGAGCAGGAATTTTCCGCCTTTCTCCTCAAGCATGAAAAGCTCGTCCATCCCCCTCTGGAGAAGCGTAAGGGCCTGCTTGTCATGAACCCCCTCCTCCACGACATAGAGCGTTGTTGCGCCTGCATTCTTGAGCCTTCCTTCAATGACGTTCAGGAACTTGTTTATCGATTCCGGCGGGTTGTAGAGAACGAATGTCGAGAGCGTCTGGAACACGATCCGTATCCTTTTTCCTGCGCTTGCCCTTATGGCCTCGTTCAGCGCAAGCGAGAGGTCGTTCAGCGCGCCCGGGCTCTGGAGCACGGTTATCTTTTCGGCAGGCGCAGCCTCCTTTTTCTTGCCCAGCGTTGCGCTGTAGCAGTCTATGAAGGATATGGTTTCCCTGTTCAGGTCGATGCCGAAATTCTCCGCTGCCTTTATGACTTCTTCCGGAGAGGAGTCGCCGCATATGAAATAGACGTTCTCCTTTTTCGGGTCTGCCGCTGCCGCGAAATGATAGGCGAAAACCGCTTTCTCCATTCCGGTCGGGCCGAGCAGCATGACGTTCGCCGGGTGGTGGTATCCGCCTTCAAGGATGAGGTCAAGTTCCTGTATTCCGGTCGATACCCTGTTTTTCCTCATAACAGGAAGGTTTGCGTCGACTTCCATCTCAAGCGCCATGAAAAATCACGATTCAATTAATGTTAGAAATATTATAAACCTATAGCCAGCCGCCAAGCATTTTAAAACGGCTGCGGCAATAGTATTGCATGGCGGTCAGGAAGGCCTATTTCTTGGATGCAGGCTCTACCATAAAGGATGGAAAGACGTACGTGTCGCTTCTCCTCAAAAGCGGCAGCAAGACGGGAAAGCTTTACTACGGGTATGACCCGTATTTTCTTGTCGATGCGCCGGAGGAAAAAAAGGAAGCGATAGAGCTGATGGAAATTTTCGTAACCGGCGAATCCGTGAGCCCGCTTAAGGTCGAAGCCGTAGAGATGCTTGCGGGCCTGAAAAAGAAAAAGATGCTGAAGGTATTCTGCAGGAAGCCCGCGCACGTGCCCGTGCTCCGGAAGGCATTGCCGTTCCAGTGCTACGAATCCGAAATACCGTTTGCAAAGAGGTTCATTTTCGATTTCCAGCTGATACCGAACGGCGTTATAAAATACGAAAGGGAGGGACGGCTGATAAAGAGGATAGCCGGTGCCGGGGCGGGAAGTGTGAAACTAAGCACGATGGCATTCGATATAGAAACCTACAATCCGTCCGGAGCGCCGCGGGAGATGAAAGACCCGATAATCATGATAAGCTACTGCGGAAAGAAAAAGGGCGTGGTAACCTACAAGAAATCGGGCGAGAGCTACGTGGAAAGCGTCGGAAGCGAAAAGGAGATGCTCGAACGCTTCGGCGAAATAGTCAAAAAGGAAGACCCGGACGTCCTTTTCGGATATAACACCAGCAACTTCGACATCCCGTATCTCGAGGAGAGAGCGAAAATAAATAGCATCGTCTTCTCGCTCGGCAGATGGAACGGCATGCACCGGAAGATAAAGAAGGGGCTGATCAACGGCATGAAGGTGGACGGCCGCATCCATATGGACCTCTATCCGATGATGAGGTTTTTCGGTTTCATTGGTGTGATTAAGGCACAGGAATTCACACTCGATTCGATTGCATCGGAAGTGCTTGGAAAGCGCAAGGTGAAGATGAAGAAAGGGGAGCTGTGGAAGCTCTGGGATGACAACAGAACGGATGAGATCGCGCTCTATTCCATGACCGATGCGGAGCTTACCGCAGAGTTGGGGGAGAGATACCTGCCGCTTGAGATGGAATTGAGCATGCTGACGCGCATGCCGCTTTTCGAGACGTGCATTTCCACCAGCGGGCAGCTTGTCGAGAATCTCCTGATGTACAGCGCGGCGAGCAGGGGGATGCTCATACCGCCGAAGCCTGCGGGCGAGGAGATCGGGGAGAGGGTGAACAACCCCATACAGGGCGCTTTCGTGAAACTGCCCGAGCCCGGGATTTACGATAATATCGCAGTGCTGGACTTCAGGGGGCTGTATCCTTCGATAATAGTCTCGTATAATATAGACCCGGAGACGCTTACGAACGGGCGCGGCATTGGGGTTGTGGAGTCGCCGAGCGGCGCATTTTTCGAAACCAAAACAAAGGGGCTCGTCCCGGCCGTTCTTGACTACCTCATAGATTTCAGGGCAAAGCTGAAGAAGCAGCTCAAGGCCCTCGAGCCCGGCAGCGATGAGTATGCGAGGCTGCTTGCGCGCTCGACGGCGATTAAAATTTTATCAAACTCGTTCTATGGCTATCTGGGGTATGCGCGCTCAAGATGGTATTCGAGGAAGTGCGCGGAGAGCGTAACCGCCTGGGGGAGGAAGCACATCCACGAGACGATAGAGGCTGCGGAGAAAAGAGGATTGAAGGTTCTCTACGCCGATACTGATAGCGTGTTCCTCATCTACAAAGACAAGAAAGACGTCACTGATTTCATGGCCGGGATTAACCGTTCCCTGCCTGAAAAGATGGAGCTTGAGCTTGAGGGGTTTTATCCGCGCGGCGTTTTCGTCAGCAAGAAGGCGGAGGAGAAGGGGGCGAAGAAGAAGTATGCGCTGCTTGGCGAGGACGGAAGGACAAAAATCCGGGGCTTCGAGCTTGTCAGGAGGGACTGGTCCTCGATTGCGAAGGAGACACAGAGGAAAGTGCTCGGGGCGATACTGAAGGAGGGAAGCAAGGAGAAAGCGGTTGCGATCGTGAGGGAATCGATAGAGCGCCTGAGAAGCGGGAATGTTCCGTTTGAAGAGCTTGCGATAATCACGCAGCTGAACAAGGACCCGCGGGGAGGATATGAAGTGGCGAGCCCGGAGCTTTCCGCGGCGCGCAAGGCGATGAAGGAGGGCGTGCATATAGAACGCGGAAGCAGGATTTCGTACATCATATCGAAAAAAGGCGCGACGATTTCGGAGAAAGCCGTGCCGCTTGATATGGCAAAGGATTACGATGCAGATTATTATATCAACAATCAGGTGCTTCCAGCAGTCATGAAAATCCTGAAGGAGCTGGGTTATGATGAGTACGGGATGAAAATCGGTGGGAAGCAGAAGGGGCTGGACTCGTTTTTATAAGGCAATAAATGCGTTTCGCTGCGTGCCCCATTCCTTAAAACATCCCTTTTTAAACACTTTTATACACATGGATACGCATGGTAAAAACACTAGCGTTTAAGCTAGAACGGCATCCTGCGTTGGCGAAATCCATCCCTATCAGGGCACTTGAACGATTGGATAGGATTACCTGGAGGGCGTACCATGAGAAAGGCGTTCCATCCAAGCATGCTGCGGAAGCGATTCCTGAAGGCCGGCTGGTGGAGCCGCAGGCAAAAGAGGCGCGTGGCGAAGATCAGAAAAATGAATGGGCTGCGTCATCCCTGGTAGGGGGCATCTGCAACCTCGCCGCGACCGTTTTCGGGGAGAGACTCTATTTTTCGTCTCCAATATGGGATTTGAAATCCATCTTGGACGCATGCAATCCAAGAACCATATTCAGAAGGTTCTGGGAGGATTATAAGATAGTAAAGGAGGCAAAGAAGCAGGGCGAGGTTTCTGGATCGAGAATAGGTGGATTTGAGGAAACGGTAAGCAAAGTGGAGCTTAGATTCGGCGGTGCACTTGCATTGAGCGAAATTGTCGGTTCTTTTATCTGTGCGCCCCTCGTTGGCAGCCTTTTCCACTATATCAGCGGGAATGCATATAAGGGAGTAATCGGAAACATAATCGGCGATTATTTTCCAGCGGTCCTCTCTTTTCAGGTTGCATGGTTTGCCCTGAACAAGGATTACTACTCGAAATGCGCGGACTCGTTTTTAGGGAAAATCAAACGGTTTTACAAGGATGCGATGCCGATACATGCCGTGGCATCGGCCGCTGCGATACCGGCGTATATGGTGAACATGTATGTCTCTTCCGCCATTATAACGGGCTTTTATGACATGAGCGGGCGGCTCACGAGCATACTGCCCATGCCGCTCGTTACGCAGATAGTCAATATGACAATTGCTGAAGCGATATTCCTTTCGATAATATTGGGAGCGACATTGGATAATATAGTAAGGCAGATAGGCGAGCGTTGCCATATTCGTATGAAAGAACAGGAAGAGAAAGAGCGGGATGGCAAACTCCACCGAATGGCCAACTACTTCATCTGAACGGTTTTTCGCATGCCGTTTCAGAAGTATTTTTAAACAAAACAGCTGATAATAATAGTATCGTGGGCGGGTGTAGCTGCAGATGGAGAAACATCTAGAAGTGATACCAGCGGTGCTCTCAAAAACAAGGGAGGACATGATGCGCAGGATATCCCTCGTCTCCCCCTACGTGAAAACTATTCATATAGACATGATGGACGGCAGGTTCGTGCCGAACACGACGCTATCTACCGACGAGACGGTAAAGGCGCTCGACCCGAAGAAAAAATACATATTCCACTGGATGGTGGAGATGCCGGAGAAGGAGATTCCGAAGCTTGGCGTGCTTGCAAAAAAAAGCCTTCATCTCGTGCATGCGGAAGTTCTTGGCAGGGAGAGGTGGGACGTGCTCAAAAAGCTTGTCGTGCCCCTTGGCATCGCGGTAAATCCCGAAACATCCCTGGCCGGGATAGAAGAGTATATAGACGAGACGGACGAGTTTCTTGTGATGGCCGTCCATCCGGGATTTTCGAATCAGAAATATATTCCTGATGTGGAAAATAGGATACGGGAGCTGCGGAGAAGAAAACCTCATGCGAATATCGAGGTTGATGGTGGCGTAGGGCCGGAAACCGCAGGAAGGGCTGCAGCTGCCGGGGCGAACAGGCTTGCCGCAGCAAGCGCAATATTCGGGGCAGGCAATGTGAGGAAGGCAATTATGGAGATTAAAAAAGCCGCAGAGGGAGGGCATCACGCATGTTCAAAAAAATAAATAACATAAAGCAGCTGAGGCTGAAGGCGAACGAAATAAGGCAGGATGTTGTCCGCATGCTGCAGGCCGCGAAATCGGGCCACCCTGCGGGCGCCATAGGCCTTGCCGACATCTACGCTGCATTGTTCTTCAACGTCCTTTATCATGACCCGAGGAATCCTGAATGGCCAGAGAGGGACAGGCTGGTGCTTTCAAACGGCCATGTCTGCCCGGTCCTTTATGCCGCTTTGGCGAATACGGGTTATTTTCCGAAGGAAGAACTGCTTACGCTTCGAAAATTAGGTTCACGGCTCCAGGGCCATCCGCACAGGGGTTCGCTGCCGGGGATAGAAAACTCCTCCGGGCCACTGGGGCAGGGGCTTTCGATTGCAGTGGGCATGGCGATAGTCGCCAAGAGGGAGAGGAGGAAATGGAGGACATATTGCATGATGTCCGATGGCGAGCTCGACGAGGGCCAGTGCTGGGAGGCTGCAATGCTTGCCGGGAAGCACAGGCTCGGAAACCTTACCGCGGTGATCGACCGGAACAATATCCAGATAGACGGATATACCGAAGAGGTCATGCCGCTTGAGCCGCTTGCAGAAAAATTCCGTTCCTTCGGCTGGAATGTGATAAGCGTTGACGGCCATAACATAAAGAAATTCATAGATGCCTGCGAGGAGAGCAAGGCGGTGTATGAGAAGCCGACAGTGATAATAGCGCATACGGTGCCCGGCAAGGCGATATCCTTCATGGAATTCCTGACCGAGTGGCACGGAAAATCCCCGGGCGATGAGCAGGCGAAGAAGGCGATAGAAGAGCTTGAGAAAGAGAGGCAGACGATTGCGGAGGAGGATGAGTGATATGATGAACGCAGAGATGAACCTCATAGAAAGCATCCATTCTCCCAAAGAGAAGAAGGCGACAAGGGAGGGCATTGGAAAGGCGCTCGCTGAAGAGGGAGCGAAGAACGAGAATATCTGGGTGCTGAGCGCGGACGTTGCGGAATCGACGCGCGTAAATGAATTTGCGGAGAAATTCCCGAAGCGGTTCGTGCAGCTAGGTGTCGCAGAGCAGAACATGGCCGGCGTTGCTTCTGGGATAGCATCCATCGGCAAGGTTGCCGTCATCTCGGCTTATGCGGTATTTTCTCCTGGAAGGAACTGGGACCAGATACGGGTTTCGATATGCTACAACGACTCCAATGTTAAAATCCACGGCTCGCATAGCGGGCTGACTGTCGGGCCGGACGGTGCTTCGCACCAGGCGCTCGAGGATATAGCGATTACGAGGACGCTGCCGAATCTCGTCGTAATGGCGCCGGCAGATGCTGTCGAGGCGGAGAAGATGATGTTGGCCGCGCTTGCGCACAGGGGGCCCGTTTACATACGCACGTCCCGGGATAAAACCCCGACATTCACCACGGAGCGCACTCCTTTCGAAATCGGGAAGGCGAACGTTTGCCGGGATGGAAATGATGTCGCGATAATCGCGCATGGTCTGCAGGTTTACCAGTCATTGCTTGCCGCGGAGGAACTTGCAAAGGAAGGGATAGATGCGGCGGTTATTGACTGCCATACGATAAAGCCGATTGATAAGGAGACGATTGTGAAGTATGCGAGGAAGACGGGGCTCGTGGTGACCGCGGAGGAGCACCAGGTACACGGCGGAATGGGAAGCGCAGTTGC